>NZ_JAWSTH010000103.1:0-22103 GCF_033542075.1 Conexibacter stalactiti | reverse complement strand
CGCGCCGCCGCCAGCCGCGTCGCCGTCGCCGGCGTGCTCGGCGCCCCCGCCGGCCGAGCGCGCCAGCTGCTCCAGGTAGAAGGGGTTGCCGCCGGCCTCGCGGTAGAGCGCGTCGCGCGCCGGGCCGGCGACGCGGTCGCCGAGCAGCCTGTGCGACTCGGGCTCGCTCAGCGGCCGCAGTCCGAGCCGCACGACGCCGGCGGCGGCGAGCGCGACCTCCAGCCGCCGCGACGCCTCGCCGGAGCGGAAGGCGAGCGCCAGCAGCACGCGCGCGGCCGGCGGCCGCCGCAGCACCGACGCGATCACCTCCAGCGACGCGTCGTCGGCCCAGTGGACGTCGTCGAGCACGATCACGAGCGGTCGCGTCGCGGCGAGCCGCTCCAGCAGCAGCCGGACGGCGCGGTGGACGCGGTAGCGCTCGTCGCCGACGGCGGCCGTCGGCGCCGCGCCCGGGCTGCGCAGCGCGGGGAAGATCCGCTCCAGCTCGTCGAGCGCATCCGGCTCCAACGCGCGCGAGAGGTCGCCGTCGGTGTCCGCGAGGAAGCCGTCGAGCGCGTCGACGACGACGCCGAACGGCGCGTCGCGCTCGAACTCGGCGCCGGCCCCGTCGAGCACCACCTGCCCGCGCGAGCGCGCGGCGGCGCGCAGCTCGTCGAGCAGGCGGGTCTTGCCGATGCCGGGCTCGCCCTCGACCGCCACCGCCGCGAACGTGCCCGCCTCGACCGCGTCGAGCGCGTCGCCGACGGCGCGCAGCTCGGCGCTCCGGCCGACGATGGACGGGGCCGCGGGCGTCATCCTGCGCGGGACCCTACCGGTGGCGCGACGCCAACGCGAAGGAATGCGGCGCAGCAGACGACGGGCGGCGGACACGGCCGCGCGCGCCGTGCGCAGCGTCAGCGTCGCGCCGTCCAGCTGACGCCGGCGATCGAGCAGTCGCCGACCGTCCGGGCGAGCGTTCCCGAGGCGGTGCCGTTCGCGCGGAAGCGGCCGCTCAGCTCGAGCCCGTCGGCGACGTGTGAGAAGCGGCCGGCGCGGTCGAGTCTGGGGCCGTAGATGACCGACGAGCTGCGGTCCTCGCGCGTGGTCCCGTCGGGACAGGCGAGGCGCGTCGTGAGGGTCAGTCTGACGATCCGCGCGGGGGTGCTGAAGAGCCCCAGCTTGAGCGAGATCGCGCCCGCGAAGGGCGTCGTGCCGGGCTGGGCCGTTCTGCCGGCATAGGTGCCGCGTCTGATCGCGGGGGCTTGCGCGGCCGCCGCGGTCGCCGGGGCGAGCGCCGCCGCCGCGCAGGCCGCGAGCAGCGCGGCGGGGATGAGCTGCATGCGAGTGGTCATGGCGCGCATCGTCGCCGCCGGCAGCGGCCCGGTCATCGGTGAGACCCCCGCGGCCCGACCCCCTGAACCGTCCCCTCAGGGGTTGCGGTTGAGGGTCTCGCCCCGATGACCGCACGACCGCCGGCGCTGAGGATGGCCGCTCACCGGAACCTGGAGGAGAACGTCGATGTCCACGTCGCGCAGCACCGTCGCAGTCCTGATCGCCGTCGCCGCCGCTCTGCTGTTCGGAGCGTCGGCGGCGTCCGCGGCGCTGCAGGCGTCGTTCCAGTACACCCCGACCGAGCCGCGGCCCGGTCAGCAGGTCGAGTTCCTCGGCAGTGCGACAGGCGGCGCGCAGGCGCCGGTCGCGTTCGCCTGGGACCTCGACGGCAACGGCAGATTCACCGACGGCGAGGGTCCTGCCGCGCAGCGCACCTTCGCGACCGCCGGCACCTACGTCGTGCGCCTGCGGGCACGGCAGCCGGGCGTCGCCGGCACCGTCGAGAGCATCGCCGAGCGGACGGTCGTCGTCGCCGAGCCTGCCCCGGCCGATCCGCCGACGACGCCCGTCGACCCGCCGCCGGCCGATCCGGCCCCACCGACGACCGACCCGACCCCCGCCCCGCCCCCGCCGCCGCCCGCCGACGGCAACCAGCCGCCGGTCGCACGCTACGACCGCGACTGCCAGACGAGCGGCAGAGTGGTCCTCTGCGCCGGCCTCGCCGCGCGCCAGAGCAGAGCGAAGCTGCTCAGCGCCGCCGGCTCCAGCGACCCCGACGGCCAGGTCGTCGCGTACGCGTGGGACCTCGACGGCGACGGCAGCTTCGAGCGCGAGAGCGGCGCCGACCCGACCGTCAGACCCACCTTCGAGCGCCGCAGAGGACTGGCCGACAACGGCAAGCGGACGATCTCGGTGCGCGTGACCGACGACGACGGCGCGACCGCCGTCGACACCGTCACGCTCAGAATGCTCGACCCGGCCTGCGAGCCGCTCGTCGTCCAGGGCGACCTGCAGCTGCGAGCGAGCTGCCTCAGAGGCCGCAACGCGAGCGACGCCGCCGGCCGCGACGTGACGCGCTGGACATCCAGAGGAGCGGTCGTCGTCAACGGCGTCGCGCTGGAGCCGACGAGCGGCCAGCCGATCGCGATCGACCTGCCGCGCGGCCCCGACCGCTTCGGCGTGCGCGCGACCCCGCACATCTCCAGCGGCCGCGCGAAGGTCTCGCTGCGCAGCGACGAGACGCTCCTGACGCTGTACGAGGGGCGGATCGACTGGCGCGTCGCCAAGCATCAGCTGTTCGGCTTCGAGCTGAGCCCGGGCGCGCGCCTCAACGGCCTGCGCATCACCGGCGCGCCCGAGCCGCCGCGCGTCGGCTTCGGCCGCTTCGGCCTCGGCGTCTTCGTCGCGCTGCCCGACCAGTTCGGCGGCGCGACCTCGGCGCAGCCGCTGCAGCTGCGCGCCGGGACCGGGGCGCGGGCCGCCGCGACCGGGCCGCTCTCCTTCACGGTCCCGAACGCCGCGCTCGGCCCGATCGGACTCGACACGCTGAAGGTCACCTACGACGGCGTCGACCTGTGGGAGATCAGAGCGAACGTCGCGCTGCCGGCGCCGGCGGCGCTGGCGATCGAGGGTGACGCCGGCATCCGCAGCGACGGCTCCTTCGAACACGCCGGCGCGGCGGTCGACTTCGGCGCCGGGATCGAGGTCGGCGGCCCGATCCCCGTCTTCCTCAAGCGGATCGCCTTTCGCGTCGAGGTCAGACCGCAGAAGAGCAGATGCGTCCCGCACACCGGCATCGAGAGCGTCGACCCCGCGCTCTCCTGGCTGCCCGGCGTGCCGGACACGATCGACTACGGGACCCCGACCTTCGCGCTCTGCGGCGAGGTGCGCCTGACGGCCGGCCCGTCGATCCTCGGCGCCGCCGCGATGAGCCTCGATGGCGGCCTCGGCTTCGCGACCTACGACGACCGGCCGTGGGTGATGCGCGCCTTCGGCCAGCTCAACGTCGTCGAGATCCCGGTCGCGAGAGGCGAGCTGGCGGTCCACGGCGACGGCTACGTGCGGATGTGGGGCCGCTACCGCTGGGGGATCCCGGACGTCGTCTCCGTCAGAGGCAAGCTCAACTTGGAGATGATGGGCAAGAAGTTCAACGCCGGAGCGTCCGGCGACGCCTGCATCGACTTCATCGACTGGTGCCGCGGGATGCGCGGCGTCGTCTCGAGCAAGGGCGTCGCGGTCTGCTTCACGTTCGACTACGAGATCTCGACCTGGGAGCCGGGGATCGGCTACGTGTGGGGTGAGAGCTTTCCCGACCTCTACTTCGACGGCTGCGACGTGGGTGACTACCGCGCGCACGTCGCGCACGGCTCGCGGGCGTCGGCAGCGGCCGCCGGATCTCCAGGAGAGCAGGTCGTCGAGGTCGCGCCGGGGCTGCCCGGCGTCGTCTTCGCGGCCGAGGGCCGTGACGCGCCGCCGAAGATCACGCTGATCGGGCCGAAGGGCGAGCGGATCGAGACGCCGAACGGCCCGGCGCCGGTCGAGGACGATCGCTTCATCGTGCTGCAGGCGCCGAGAGGCCGGCTGACCCAGGTCGCGGTCGTGCAGCCGAGCGCCGGTCGCTGGCGGGTCGTGACGCAGGAGGGCTCGTCGCCGATCACGCTGCTGAGAACGGCGAACGGGCTGGAGGAGCCGCAGGTGAGAGCGACCGTCGGCGGCACCGGTCAGCGGCGCACGATCGCCTACCGGATCGCGCCGCGCGCCGGCCAGACGGTGACGTTCTCCGAGCGCGGCGCGAGCGCCGGCCGCATCCTCGGCGTGGCGAGCGGCAGCGCCGGGACGTTGCGCTTCACGCCGGCCGAGGGCAAGCGCGAGCTGCGCGAGATCGTCGCCGTCGTGGAGCAGGACGGCAACCCGCGCGCGCAGATCAGAGTGGCGAGCTACCGCGCGCCCGGGGCGCTGCGCCCGGCTCGCGCCGCGGGGCTGCGCGTCCGCCGCGCCGGCGGCGCGCTGCGCGTCCGCTGGAGCGGCCAGCCGGGCGTCCGCTGGGTCGCGCGCGTGACGCTCAGCGACGGCCGCCGCCTGACGCGCACCACCCGCGCCCGCACGCTCACCGTCCGCAGCGTGGCGCGCGGCGTCCGCGCCCGCGTCACCCTGACCCCCTTCTCCGCCAGCGGCGTGGCGGGGCCGGTCGCGAAGGTCAGGGTGTCGTAGCCGCCCGCGCCGCCGCCAGCTCGCTCGGCCGTCTCGGCTCGACAGCGCCCTCGTGCAGCCAGCAGGCGACCTCGCGGCCGCGGCCGATCGGCAGCTGCGCGGGCTCCTCGACGCGGCACTTGTCGAAGGCGTAGGGGCAGCGGGGGTGGAAGCGGCAGCCGGGCGGCGGGGCGCTGGGGTCCGGCACCTCGCCGGCGAGCGCGACCGGGAGGGTGCGCTCGCCGTCGGCGCGGGGGATCGCGCCGATCAGCGCCTCCGTGTATGGGTGCGCGGGCTGCTGCCACAGCTCGCCGCTCGGCACCTGCTCGACGAGCTTGCCGAGGTACATCACGGCGACCTCGTCGACGATGTGCTGGACGATCGCGAGGTCGTGGGAGATCAGCACCAGCGCGAGGTCCAGCTCGCGCGAGAGCCGCACGAGCAGGTTGGCGATCTGCGCCTGGGCGGAGGCGTCGAGCGACGACAGCGGCTCGTCGAGCACGATCACCGTCGGGTCGGCGGCGAGCGCGCGGGCGATCGCGATCCGCTGGCGCTGACCACCGCTGAACTGGTGGGCGTAGCGCTCGGAGGCCGAGGCCGGCAGGCCGACCAGCTCCAGCAGCGCGGCGACGCGCTCTCTCAGCGACCCGTCCCCGCCCGCTCTGCTGCCCGACCACGCCATCTGCAGCGCCTCCGCCAACTGGGCGCCGATTCTGCGGCGCGGGTTCAGCGACGAGAACGGGTTCTGGAAGACCATCTGCAAGCGCGTGTCCTCGATCGGACGGGCGCGGCGGGTCAGCGGCGACAGCTCGCGGCCCTCGAAGACGATCGTGCCGGCGCGCGGCTTCTCCAGCCCGACGATCGCCTTCGCGAGCGTCGACTTGCCGCAGCCCGACTCGCCGACGAGGCCGACGATCTGACCGCGGCCGACCGTCAGCGAGACGCCCGCGACGGCGCGCACCGGATCGCGGTCGCGCCGCTCGTAGACGACCTCGACGTCCTTGACCTCCAGGGCGGGGGCGGTGGCGATGGCACTCATGCTGCGACCTCCTCGGCCATCGTCACGATGCACGCCGCCGCGTGATCGCCGCGCCGCAGCAACGGCGGCACGCCCTCGCGGCAGGCATCCACAGCCAGCGCGCAGCGCGGATGGAACGCGCACCCGCGCGGCGGGTCCAGCGGCGACGCGGGCACGCCGGGGATCGATCTCAGCTCGCTCCCCGCACCGTCGCCCGGCTGCGGCAGCGCCCCCAGCAGGCCGCGCGTGTAGGGGTGCGACGGCGCCTTCAGCACGTCGCGCGCGTCGCCGCTCTCGATCACGCGACCGGCGTACATCACCGAGATCCGCTCGGCGATCGACGACATCACGCCGAGGTCGTGGGTGATCAGCACGACGGCCATCCCCTTCTCGCGCCGCAGGCGGTCGAGCAGCTGCAGGATGCCGGCCTGGACGGTCACGTCGAGCGCGGTCGTCGGCTCGTCGGCGATCAGGATCTGCGGCTCGCACATCAGCGCGATCGCGATCGCGATCCGCTGGCGCATGCCGCCGGAGAACTCGTGCGGGTAGGCGCGCAGGGCGGCCTCGCCGTCGGGGATCCGCACCTCCTCCAGCATCTGCGCCGCGCGTCTCGCCGCCTCGGCCTTCGAGATGCCGAGGTGCTTGCGCGCGTGCTCGGTCAGCTGCTTGCCGACCGTCAGCATCGGGTGCAGCGAGGTCATCGGGTCCTGGAAGACCATCGACAGCTCTCTGCCGCGCAGCGCCTGGCGCTCCTTCTTGCCGGCGCCGAGGATGTCGCGGCCGTCGAAGCGGGCGCCGCCGTGCGCGCTGCCGCCGCGCGGCAGCAGCCCCAGCAGCGACAGCATCGTCATCGTCTTGCCCGAGCCCGACTCGCCGGCGATGCCGTAGATCTGCCCGGCCTGCACCGCGAGGTCGACCTCGTGCACGACGGTGCGCGGGCCGGCCGGCGTCGGCAGCCTGATCGAGAGACCCTCCAGCTCCAGCAACGGGGTCATGCGTCGCCCTCCTCGGCGGCCGGGTCGGAGCCGCGCGCGCCGGAGCCGACCTGCGACTGCGGGTCGAAGACGTCGCGCAGGCCGTCGCCGATGAAGTTGAACGCCAGCGCGGCGCTGAAGATCGCGAGGCCGGGGAAGGTCGCCATCCACCAGTTCTGGAAGTACTGCGTGCCGACCGAGATCATCGAGCCCCACTCCGGCGTCGGCGGCTGCGTGCCGAGGCCGAGGAAGGAGAGGCCGGCGAGCAGCAGCAAGGCGTCCGCGAGGTAGATCGTCGCCAGCACGGTGATCGGCCCGACGACGTTCGGCAGGATCTCCTTCCACATCGCGCGGCGCGCGGAGGCGCCGTGGAGGCGGAACGCCTGCACGTACTCGGACTGCCCGATCGACAGCACGAGCGAGCGCACGACGCGCGCGTAGATCGGCCACGTGACCGTCACCAGCGCCAGCACGGCGTTGCGAGTGCTCGGCCCCAGCGACGCCGTCACGACCATCGCGAGGACGATCGCGGGGAAGGCGGAGAAGAGGTCGGCGAGGCGCATGATCACGCCGTCGACCCAGCCGCCGACGTAGCCGGCGATCACGCCGAGCGCGGTGCCGAGGCCGCCGGCGCAGACGACCAGCAGGACCGCCAGCGGCAGCGAGTTGCGCGCCGCGACGATCACGCGGCTCAAGATGTCGCGGCCCAGCTCGTCGGTCCCGAACGGATGCGCGCCGCTCGGCGCCTGCGTGATCGCGAACTCCTGCGCGAGCGGGTCGTGCGGCGCCAGCAGCGGGCCGAAGATCGCGACGATCACCCAGATCGCGGCGATCGTCAGGCCGACGAGCATCGTCGGCGCGCGCCACCACGCGCGCGCCGGCTTGGCGGCGGCGCCGCCGCCGCGCTTGAAGCGCCGCATGCGCGACGGCGGGAGGACTGCCTCGGTGGTGCTCACGACAGCCGCACCCGCGGGTCGATGACGGCGTAGAGGAGGTCGACGATCAGGTTCACGATCACGTAGACGAGCGCGATGAAGATCGACACGCCCATGATCGCGGGCAGGTCGAGCGAGACGGCGCTTCTGTAGGCGTACTGGCCGATGCCCGGCCAGTTGAAGATGTTCTCGACGAGCACCGCGCCGGCCAGGACGTTGGCGAAGACGAGGCCCATCACGGTCACGATCGACGGCAGCGCGGCGCGCAGGATGTAACGCGTCACGACGGTGTACTCCGACAACCCCTTGGCGCGCGCGGCGCGCACGTAGTCGGCGTGCAGCACCTCCAGCACCGCCGAGCGGGTGTAGCGCGAGATCAGCGAGACCGAGTAGAGGACGAGCACGGCGCCGGGCAGGATCAGGTGCTTGAAGGCGTCCCAGAAGGTGGCGAAGTTGCCGTCCAGGAGCGCGTCGACGGTGTTGAGGCCGGTGACGTCGGTCGGCGGCGTCGTCGTCGGGTCGAGGCGGCCGCCGCCGGGCAGCAGCCCCCACTTGAAGAAGAAGAGGTAGAGGCCGAGCAGGCCGAGCCAGAACATCGGCACGGAGATGCCGGCGAGCGTGAAGACGCGCAGGCCGTGGTCGACGGCGGTGTCGCGTCGCAGCGCGGCGAGGACGCCGAACGCGACCCCGAATATCGTCGAGAAGACGATCGCGAAGATCGCCAGCTCGGCGGTCGCGGGGATCGAGACGGAGAGGTCGTCGACGACCGGCTGATGGGTCTGCTGCGAGACGCCCAGATCACCCTGGACGAGGTTCCCCAGGTAGGTCACGTACTGCACCGGCAGGGGGTCGTCGAGCCCGTACTTCTCGTTGAAGGCTCTGATCGACTCCTCCGTCGGATGCTGACCGAGGTTCGCGATCGCCGCGTCGCCCGGCACCGCCTGCGTCAGCAGGAACGAGATCAGCGTGATCCCGATCAGCAGCAGGACGAGCGCGCCGAGGCGCCGCAGCAGGAAGCGGACCAGCGGACGGTGCGAGCGAGACTGGCGTCTCGCCCGCACCGGCGCCGCGGGGACGGCGGATGTGTCAGTTGCTGCCAACTGCCGGGATGTTGAGGGTGTACGTCGGATCGAGCACGACGTTGGAGAGCGTCGAGGAACCGACGATCGCCTGCGCCGGCTGGAACAGCGGGAAGAACGGCGAGTCCTCGTTCAGGCCGCGCTGGAACTCCTGGAACAGCGTGCCGCGCTCGGCGTCGTCGAGCGTGCTGCCGGCTCTGGCGCCGAGGGCGGCCAGCTCCGGGTTCATCTCTCTCGTGTATCTGTTGTTCGAGGCACGCGAGGTGCCGGGAGCGCCCGGCGCGTAGACGAGGTAGTCGTTCGGATCCGGGTAGTCCGGGCCCCAGTACGAGACGCTCATCTGGTTTCTGCCGGCGGCGTAGTCGGCGAGGAAGGTCACGGCCGGCGTGCCCTTCAGCTCGACGTCGATGCCGATCGCCTCGAGGTCGGACTTGACCTTCTGCGCGACCGAGGAGAACGAGACGCCGTTGGGGGTCGCGTCGGAGGGGAACGCGAGCTCGACCTTGAGGTCTCTGACGCCCGCTCTCTCCAGCTCCGCTCTCGCCGCCTCGACGTCGGTTCTGACCGCGTCGGCCTCCGTCAGCGCGCCGAGGAACTGCGACGGGATCACGCCCGGCGCCTGGACCGCGCCGACGCCGGAGAGTCTCTTGTAGCCCTCGTAGTCGAGCGCGAGGCGGATCGCTCTGCGGACGGCCTCGTTGCCGGTCGGCGAGATCTCCTCGTTCATGTTCGCCTCGACGTCGAAGACGTTGACCGAGGCGTCGGTCGTGACCTGCAGCGCGTCGTTGTTCTCGAGCGTCTGCGCCTGCTGCGCGGAGAGGTCGAGCGCGATCTCGTTGGCGCCGCGCTGCACGTTGAGCAGCTGCGTCGGCGCGGCCATGTTGCGCACGACGACCTTCGGGAAGCCGCTGAACTCGCCCCAGTATCTGGCGTTCTGCTCGAGCGTGTATTGCTGGTTCTGCTGGCCCTGCGTGAGCGTGTAGGGGCCGGAGCCGGCGGAGGTCTTCTGCAGGAAGGCCTCGGCTCTGTCGCTCTTGTCGGCATCTCTGGCCGCGCTGCCGCCGTTGGCGTCCAGCACTCTGGAGTTGACGATCGAGGTCGGCGGCGTCGCGAGGATGCGCAGCAGCGCCGGGTTCGGTCTCGCGGAGGTGACGACGACCGTTCTCTCGTCGGGCGCTCTTATCGTCACGCCTTCGAGCAGGAACGAGCCCGGGCCCTTGATGTTGACGAGGCGGTCGAGCGAGAAGACGACGTCTCTCGAGGTGACCGGCGTGCCGTCGGAGAAGACGGCGTCGGGGTCGAGCGTGAAGGTGTAGCTGGTCGCGTCGTCGGTGCCTCTCCACGACTCGGCGAGGCCGGCGACCGGGTCGGTTCTGCCCGGCTCGAATCTGACGAGCGTGTCGTACATCGCGTGCACGAGCATGTTGTTCGTCGGCGTGAACTGACGGGCGGGATCGACGCCTCTGTCGACGAACGACTGGTCGACGACGAGCGTGCCGGTGGCCGCTCCGCCGCCGCCGGAGGCAGCGGTCGAGGTGCCGGCTGAGGCGTTGTTCGAACCGCTGTCGCCGTTGCCGCCACCGCAGCCGGCAACGGCGAGCGCACCGGCGATCGCGGCGGCGCCGACGGCCTTTCCAAACGTGGTGCTGCGCATGTTTTCGACTCGCTCCCTTGTGCGCTGACGTACCTGCAACTACCTCTGCTCGGACGGGTCGAGCACCATCAGTATCCAGTATGCTGGCCAACATGTCCAGTTCACTGCACAGCGACACCCCGGTCTCCACGGTCGACGTGGCGATCGTCGGAGCAGGCATCACCGGTCTGTCGGTGGCCTGGCATCTGACCCAGCGCGGACTCAGCGTGGCAGCGTTCGACGGCCGCGGCATCGGGTCTGGCGCAACGGCGATCCAACCGGGCGGCGTGCGTCAGCAGTGGGCGACCGAGGTCGCGTGCAAGATGGCTCGCGAGGCATTCTCCTTCTACGGCGAGATCGGCGCGCGCCTGCAGCCGGCCGTCGACCCCGGCATGACCGCCTGCGGCTACCTCTTCGTCGCGCAGGGAGAGGCCGAGCTGGCCGCCCAGCGCGAGCGGCTCGCGCTCCAGCACAGCCTCGGGATCCCCTCCCGCGAGGTCACGCCCGCGGAGGCGCACGCGCTGGTCGAAGGGCTCGACGCCGACAACATCGTCGGCGGCGTCTGGTGCGACCAGGACGGCTACTTCGACCGCCCGCTCGCCGTCGTCGGCGCCTTCCACGAGGCGGCCGTGCGCGGCGGCGCGACCTTCCACGACGCCCACGTCGAGCGCCTCACGCGCGACGGCGACGGCTGGCTGCTGTCGTTCAGAGGCGGCGCCACGGCACGCGCCGCGAGCGTCGTCGTCGCGGCCGCGTGGGACACGCCCGCGCTGCTCTCGCCGCTCGGCATAGAGCTGCCGATCGTCAAGGAGCCGAAGTACCTCTTCTACTCCGACCCGATCAGAGAGCGGCTGCTGGAGCCGCTCGTGATCTCGCCGGAGAAGCACTTCGCCGCCAAGCAGCTCGCCGACGGCTCGGTCCTCGCGAGCGACCTCGGCGGCGGCAGCCGCCCCGACGAGCACAGAGAGATCTGGCACTCGAACGTTCGCCGCGCGATCACCGAGCTGCTGCCGATACTCGAATACGTCTCCTTCCCGGTGATGGTCGAGGGCTTCTACGACGTCACCCCCGACCGCCAGCCGGTGCTCGGCGCGCTGGAGGGCCACGACGGCCTCTTCGTCGCCGCCGGCCTCAACGGCCGCGGCCTGATGATGGCGCCGACGATCGGCCGCGTGCTGGCCGACGCGGTCGTCGACGGCAGCGTCGACGAGTGGATCGCGCCGCTCGGCGCCGCGCGCTTCGCCGACGGCCAGCTGACCCCCGAGCTGCAGGTCGTCTAGGGCGACCTGGCGCGCAGGCGGCAGGAACGAGGCACGACCGCCCGATGCCCGGATATCGTGACCGCATCGTGTCGTCGATCGCCCAGACGCAGACCGAGCCGGTGGAGCCGATGAGCCAGCAGGAGTTCGTCGGCGCCCAGCTGCGCGCCCTGCGCGCCGCCAGACGGCTGTCGCTCGGCGACGTCGCGCGCGAGACCGGCATCTCCGCCTCCTTCCTGTCGCTCGTCGAGAACGGCCGCAGCGACATCACGATCGGGCGGCTGACGCGGCTGGTCGACTACTACGGCATCTCGATCACCGACCTGCTGCCGGCGCCCGGCGGCAGGGACCCGGACGTCGTGCGCGCCGACGAGACGCGCCAGCTGCACTCGCCCGAGGAGGGCACGACGATCTTCCTGCTCTCCTCCGGCACCGACCGCACGATGCTGCCGATGCTGCTGGAGCTGTCGCCCGGCGCCTCGCTCGCCGAGTCCGGCCACCACGCCGGCGAGGAGTTCGTGCACGTGCTGGAGGGCAGGCTGCTGCTGGAGGTCGACGCGGCGCCGCCGCACGAGCTGGGCCCCGGCGACAGCGCCTACTACGCCAGCGACCGGCCGCACATGTTCCGCAACGCCTCGGCCGACGAGCCGCTGCGGCTGATCTGCATCGACTCACCGCCGCCGATCTGAGCGGCCTCGCCACGGGCCGCGCCGCCGCCGCGCGCACCGCCCGGCGACCGCCTTGCGCGGCGTCCTAGGATGACCTCATGAGCGACTTCTTCTCGCGCGGGTTCGGCGGTCGCCGGCGACCGCCCGAGGGCATGGCCGACCGGATCCCGCCCGGTCAGTACTACGAGGCCGGCTTCCCCGTCCTCACCGCCGGCCCCACGCCCGACCTCGACCCCTCCGCCTGGAGCTTCAGAGTCGACGGCGTCGTCGGGGAGGCGAAGAGCTGGAGCTGGGAGGAGTTCCACCAGCTGCCGTTCGAGGACGTCCCCTGCGACATCCACTGCGTGACGAAGTGGTCGAAGCTCGACACGAGCTTCCGCGGCGTCTCGGTCGACACGCTGCTGGAGGGCGTCGAGCCGCTCGGCGGCTTCGCGATGGTCTTCTCCTTCGGCGGCTACACGACCAACCTCGCGCTGGAGGATCTGACCGAGGGCAAGGCATGGGTCGTGACCGAGCACGAGGGCGAGCCGCTGAGCGCCGAGCACGGCGGCCCGGCGCGCCTGCTCGTCCCCCACCTCTACTTCTGGAAGTCGGCGAAGTGGGTCGCGGGGCTGCGCGTGATGGACAACGACGAGCCCGGCTTCTGGGAGTCCAACGGCTACCACATGCACGGCGACCCGTGGCGCGAGGAGCGGTATTGGAACGACTGACGCCGGACCCGGCCGCGGCGCTCGCACCGAAGGCGCCCGGCCGCTGGCAGATCGGCACCGTCACCGCGATCGCGCAGGAGACGCCGACCGTCAAGTCGTTCCGGATCGAGCTGCCGATCTGGATGCCGCACCTGCCGGGCCAGCACTATGACGTGCGTCTTACCGCGCCCGACGGCTACCAGGCGCAGCGCTCCTACTCGATCGCCTCCACGCCGCTGGAGGAGGGCGCGATCGAGCTGACGATCGACCGCCTCGACGACGGCGAGGTCTCGCCGTACTTCCACGACGTCGTCGAGGTGGGCGACAAGATCGAGGTGCGCGGCCCCTTCGCCGCCTACTTCGTCTGGACCGGCGAGCAGCCGGTGCTGCTGCTCGGCGGCGGCTCCGGCGTCGTGCCGCTGATGGCGATGCTGCGCCACAAGCGCCGCGTCGCGCCAGGGCTGCCGATGCGGCTGCTCTACTCCGTCCGCAACGCGAACGACGTGATCTACGCCCGCGAGCTGGCCACGGGCGACGAGACGACGATCACGTACACGCGCGTCGCGCCGCCCGGCTGGGAGGGCCACCGCGGCCGGCTCGACGCCGCGATGGTCGCCGCCGCCGGCATCGCCGCCGACACCGGCCACGCCTACGCCTGCGGCTCCAACGGCTTCGTCGAGACCGCCGCCAGACTGCTGCTCGACGCCGGCTTCGCCGCCGAGCGGATCAAGACCGAGCGCTACGGCCCGACCGGCTGAGCACCGCAATCGCCCAGGGGAGCGGCTTTTTCACGGGCATGTTCGCCACGTGTCGAATTCGCTCCATTGTGTCGCAGCGGTTTGGGGAAAGATCGCCACACAGGCGTAGACGGGCGCGCTACTGTCGGCTGGCACGCGGAGGTGCTCCTTGGTTGCGAACGAGAGTCTCGTCGACGAACCGACGAGAGATGTCAGTGGAACGTCTGAAGCGGACATCCGGCTTCAGGGTGTGACGAAGCGGTTCGGCGACGTGCTCGTCATCGACTCGCTCGACCTCGAGATCGAACGCGGCGCCTTCTACGCGCTGCTCGGGCCCTCGGGCTGCGGCAAGACGACGACGCTGCGGATGATCGGCGGCTTCGAGCTGCCGACCGAGGGCCGCGTCCTGCTCGCCGGCGAGGACGTCACGAACAACCCGCCGCACAAGCGGGACGTCAACACCGTCTTCCAGTCGTACGCGCTCTTCCCGCATCTGTCGATCGAGAAGAACGTCGCCTTCGGCCTGGAGCGCAAGGGCGTCTCCAAGAGCGAGACGAAGACGCGCGTGGCGGAGGCGCTGGAGACCGTCCAGCTGCCGCACCTGGCCAAGCGCAAGCCCGGTCAGCTGTCCGGCGGCCAGCAGCAGCGCGTCGCGCTGGCGCGCGCGCTCGTCAACCGGCCGCGGGCGCTGCTGCTCGACGAGCCGCTCGGCGCGCTCGACCTGCGCCTGCGCCGTCAGCTCCAGGTCGAGCTGAAGCGGATCCAGCAGGAGGTCGGCATCACGTTCATCCACGTGACGCACGACCAGGAGGAGGCGATGTCGATGGCCGACACGATCGCCGTCATGAACAGAGGCCAGATCGAGCAGGCCGGCTCGGCGACCGACCTCTACGAGCGCCCGACGACGGCGTTCGTCGCGAAGTTCCTCGGCATCTCGAACCTGATCGACGCCGAGGTCGGCGCCGGCGACGGCACGATGTCGAAGGTCACCACGCACGATGGAGCCGCGCTGCACGCGCCGGCCAACCGCTGCGCCGAGCACGCCGGCACGCCCGTGCGGATCGGCGTGCGGCCGGAGAAGGTGCGGCTGCACAAGGCCGGCGAGGCGACGCCGCCGGGCGCCAACGTGCTGCGCGGCCGCGTGCTGCTCAGCTCCTTCCTCGGCGTCTCGCTGCAGTACGTGATCGAGGCGGCCGGCGGTGAGGAGCTGACCGTCTACTGCCAGAACGACGACGGGGTCGCGCCGGATGCGTTCGGCGCCGGGCAGGAGGTGCAGCTCTCCTGGGACCCGCGTCACACCTTCGTCGTGGCGCGAGGTGAGGACGGTGAGTGAGCTCGACCGCGAGCGCGCCGGCCGCGCCGCCGAGCGCTTCTTCGCCGAGCAGAGACTGTCGCGCCGGCACTTCCTCGGCCGCTCCGCCTCCGCCGCGCTGATGGCCGGCGGCCTCGCCTCGATCCTCTCGGCCTGCGGGATCGACGGCACCGCGGCGAGAAACCTCGCCGACCTGCAGAGAGAGGCGACGACGGTCAACCACCCGAGAACCGAGATCGGCGACTGGACCTTCGCCAACTGGCCGCTCTACATCGACAAGGCGACGATTCGCAAGTTCGACAGAGAGTTCGGCGGCCACTGCAAGTACGTCGAGGAGATCAACGACAACTCCGAGTTCTACGGGAAGGTCCGCCAGCAGCTCGCGCAGGGCGTTCCGATCGGCCGCGACATCGTCACGCTGACCGATTACATGGCCTCCCGCTGGGTCCGCTTCGGCTACGTCACGCCGATCGACGCGAACAACGTCCCGAACAAGAGAAACCTCGTCAGAAACCTGCAGTCGATCGGCTACGACCCCAGACGCCAGTTCACGCTGCCCTACCAGTCGGGCGCGATCGGGATCGGCTACGACATCGAGCAGACCGGCGGCGAGATCAGCTCGATCAGAGCGCTCTTCGACCCCAGATGGAAGGGCCGCGTGACGCTGTTCTCCGAGCCCTACGACAGCGCCGGCGCGCTGCTGCTCGGCGAGGGGGTCGACGCGACGAGAGCGACGCTCGACCAGATGCTCGGAGCGATCGACAGAATCGGCGAGATGAACGACGCCGGGCAGTTCCGGCGCTTCACCGGCAACGACTACACGACGGATCTCACCAAGGGCAACATCGCGATGGCGCTCGCCTACTCCGGCGACCTCGTCCAGCTCCAGAGCGACAACCCCAACCTCCGCTTCGCCTACCCGGAGGAGGGGGCGATGCTCTTCACCGACAACATGATGATGCCGTCGGCGGTCGAGCATCCCTACGCGGCCGAGACGATGATGAACTACCTCTACGAGCCCGAGGTGGCCGCCGAGGTCTGCGCGTGGGTCAACTACCTCTCGCCGGTCGACGGGATCAAGGAGATCCTCGAGAGAACCGACCCCGACATCGCCAGAAACGAGCTGATCTTCCCGCCCGACGAGGTGCGCGAGCGGCTCCACTCCTACCCGACCTTCTCGACCCGTCAGGAGCAGACGATGTACGAGGCGATGGCGAAGGTCACGGGCGCATAGAGATGGCCAACTGCGGAATAGCAATGCGCTTGATGCTGAAAGCAAGCAGGATGCGGGGGGCGTAGATGGGTCTGTCACTGGAGCGGCGGCGCAAGCTGCTGCCGTGGATGTTCGCGCTGCCGGGGCTGCTGTGGCTGCTGCTGTTCTTCGCGATCCCGCTCGCCAACCAGGCGAGCGTCTCGCTGATGACCGGCGACCCGGAGGCCGGCTACACGCTGACGTGGGCCTTCGAGACGTACACGAACGCGATCAGCGACTACAAGGAGCAGTTCCTGCGCTCCTTCATGTACGCCGGGATCGCCACCGTCGTCGACCTGATCATCGCTTTCCCGCTCGCCTACTTCATGGCGTACAAGGCGGGCAAGTGGAGAAACCTGATGCTGCTGCTCGTGGTGCTGCCGTTCTTCATGAGCTACGTGCTGCGGACGGTCGCCTGGCAGCTGATCCTGGCCGACAACGGCTGGGTCGTCGAACGGCTGCGCGACATCGGCGTCGTCGCCGACGACGGCCGCGTGCTCGCCACGAGCGCGGCCGTGATCGCCGGCATCGCCTACAACTTCCTGCCGTTCATGGTGCTGCCGCTGTACGTCGCGCTGGAGCGGATCGACCGCCGCTACGTCGAGGCGGCGACCGACCTCTACGCCAGCCGCGCGATGGCGTTCCGCAAGGTCACGCTGCCGCTCGCGATCCCCGGCATCTTCGCCGGCTCGCTGCTGGTCTTCATCCCGGCCACCGGCGACTACATCAACGCGGCGCTGCTGGGGACCTCGAACCAGTACATGATCGGCAACGTCGTGCAGTCGAAGTTCCTGACGGTGCTCGACTACCCGACGGCGGCGGCGCTGTCGTTCATCCTGATGACCGTGATCCTGGTCGGCATCGCGATCTACTCGCGACTGCTCGGCACCAGAACGCTGACGGAGGCCGCGACCTGATGTCCGCACGCGACCGCACGCGCAACTGGGCGCTGGGGATCTGGTCGGTCCTCGCGCTGCTGTTCCTGTTCATCCCGGTCTTCCTGATCGTCCTGTTCTCGTTCAACGACAACAAGGGCCGCTTCAACTTCACCTGGCAGGGCTTCACGCTCGACCACTGGAAGGACCCGTTCGCCGATCCCGACCTCGCGAAGGCGCTCGTCAACTCGCTGGAGATCGCGGCCGTGACGACGCTCGGCGCGGTCGTGCTCGGCACCTTCCTCGCGCTCGCGCTGACCCGCTACCGCTTCCGCGGCCGCGGGCCGGCCGGCTTCGCCGTCTTCCTGCCGATGGCGACCCCAGAGGTCGTGCTGGGCGCCTCGCTGCTGGCGATGTTCCTCGTGATCGGCGTCGACACGGGCTTCTGGACGATCGTGATCGCGCACATCATGTTCACCGTCTCCTACGTCGTGGTGACGGTGAGAGCGCGGCTGGAGGGGATGGACCCGTTCATCGAGGAGGCGGCGCAGGACCTCGGCGCCGGCGTCTGGACGACCTTCTTCAAGGTGACGCTGCCGATGATCGCGCCCGGCGTCGCCGCCGCCGCCGTGCTGGCGGCGGCGATCTCGATCGACGACTACGTCGTGACGAGCTTCAACGCCGGCCAGACGCAGACCTTCCCGCTGTTCATCTTCGGCGCCACGCGCCAGGGCGTCCCGCCGGAGGTCAACGTGCTCGGGACGATGCTGCTGATCGGCGTGCTGCTGCTGATGGGGCTCAACCTGCTGGTGCAGAAGGCGCTGGCGCGGCGCGACCGCGGCGTCGCCGACGAGCCGCCGGCCGTGCCGCCCGCGAAGCAGGACCTGGAGGCGGTCGCGGCGTAGCGCCGCGACCGGCGGCGCGGCTCAGTTCAGCCGCGTCGCCTTCAGCGACCCTCTCAGCTCGACGCTGTCGGTCTTCTCGCACGTGCCTCTTCTGCCTCTCCTCACCTGCGGGGCGACGGTGAAGTCGGGCGTGACCGAGCGACCCTTGCGCGACGCCGGCCACTCCGATCGCCTGCCGGCGCCGGTGACGATCACGTTGCCGTCGAAGACGAGGTGGTTGCGCTTGCGCTCGACGACGGTGCCGAACGGGACCTGCTTGTCACCGTCTCTGCTCCACGGCGACTCGTAGGTCGCCGGCTTCATCGCGTCGTTGTCCTCGATCGTCACGACCGTTCTGTTGCGCCGGCGCGACTTGATCTGGATCTGGCCGCCACCGGTCGGAACCAGCCCTTGGCCAGCGATGGTGTGCTCGGTCTCCCACGTCACCGTCTCGGTTCTCCAGCCCTGACCGCCGAGGCCGGGACATCTCGTGACGATCAGGTTGGTCTGCGTCAGCGTGCCCTCGAGCGAATAGCGCTTCGACGACGCGGCGGCGGCCGCGGGCAGGGCGAGCGCGGCACAGAGGGCCGCGGCGGGAAGCAGGGTGAGCGAGCGCATCCGCGCACTGTCCCGCCGCCGCGCGCACCACGCGATTCCCCGGAAGGCCCCGGCGCCTCTGCCGTGTGGGAGAGCGGCGCGTCCGCTTCAGCGCAGGATGGCTCGGGCGAGGCGATGCCGCGCTCGGCTCACGCGCGCTACGTCTCGGCGCTCGTCCCCGCGAACAACGTCTCGGCGTGCGCGACGCGGCGCACCTCCATCGGCACGGTCGCGATCAGATCGAGAGGGCGATTCTCCAGCAGCGGATTCCACCCCCGCAGCCAGTGGCCGATGCGACGCGGCTCCATGCCGCTGTCGAGCAAGATCTTCGCGACGGCCCGCAGATCGTCGAGCGCGATCGCCGCGTGCGGGCGCGGCTCGGCCTGATCGGCCGCCCAGTTGCGGACGGCGCTCACGGAGACGGACCCGGCCACTCTCGCCAGTTCGGAGGCATGCAGACCTATGTCGAGCAGCCCACGCACGCGCTCGCTCGTCGTCGCCGCCGGCGCGAGTGCGTATCCGAGCGCGGCGCGCTCGCCGTCGAGATGTGACGCCGTCTCCGTCTGTGCCATTGGAACCTCCATGAAAGCGTCCGTTACAGGACACTTTTAGAACAGTTGGACATCTAGCGGAACCTGCGTTTGCCGCATTCTCAGACCCGGTCCGGACAGATCCGCGCAAAGCCTGTCGGAGCACGGCAACCGCGGCAGCGTAACGAATCGTCAACCGTCGCGTCGAGCCATCGATTCGGAAACTGCTATCCGATCTGCGGAACATGGCGTATAACAGTTGTAAGAAAAGTTCAAAAAGAGTCGTGAAAGACGTTGAAAAACGGTGATGACTCTAGAAATCAGGTCCGTTAGTGTGGTCTCACACAGCGGACGAAGGAGTCGGTGGATGGGGCTCGACCACGACATCACCACGCTCGGCCCGGACTGGGATGATCAGGACAATCCTGAGCGCGCCATCGAGACGTCGGCGCGTTGCCTCCAAGCAGTCGAGACCGGAGCGCGGATGCCGCGCCTTCGCGAGCTCGAGCAGGCCGCGGAGCCGCAGTTCGACGGCGAAGGCGGAGAGCCCGTCTTCGTGCTGAGAGCCCTGCGGACGGCGATTCCGGTGCTGCTTCGCGAGGAAGCCGGCGTGATCAACACGGCGGATCGGCTGGGGCTGCGCTTCCGGCCCCAGATACTGCTCGTGCGCACCCACCATGTCTCGCGCCAGCCGTACGAGGCGGTCACGCTCGGCTACACGCTCCTCCACGAGCTGCTGCAGATCGCCGGCGGGCAGCAGGAGCTGTCGGCGGCGCTGCGGCGCGCCGAAGCGAATCCGCTCGCGGAGCAGACGGTCGGGGTGCTCGGCATCTTCATGGCGACGATCCGCCGCAGCAGCCTGCCCGAGAAGACGAGAGACCTGCTGACCGAGTCCTGCCGCCAGCTGGTCTCGGCCTACGTGCTCGACGCCGAGATGGAGGAGCCGGTCCTGTATCCGCGCACGGCCGCGCTGGCCGCGCAGGGCTTCTACTTCTTCAACGAGCTGCGGCTGCCGGGCACCGAGGAGCTGATCGAAGCGCTCTACGCGCTCGACTGCCGCTCACGGCCGCAGAACGCGCGTGGCCAGGCGACCTGCGCCCTGCGCGAGCTGGAGTGGGCCCGTTACCACTACGACGCCGACGCGATGAAGCGCTTCAGACGCCAGGCGATCGTCGACCTCGGCCACTACGCGCTGCGCCGCCACGAGCTGGCCGTCATGTTGAACGGCTACGTCTAGGCGCTTCGACGTTGACCGCCATGGCCGGCGACCGTAGCGTGCCGGCCATGAGCGCTCCTGAGACGGTCCGCATCACGCACGTCGGCGGGCCGACGGCGTTGATCGAGGTCGGCGGCTGGCGGCTGCTGACCGATCCGACCTTCGACGCCCCTGGCCGCAGATACAACTTCGGCTGGGGCACGTCGTCGAGAAAGCTCGCCGGCCCCGCGCTGACGCCGGAGCAGCTGGGGCCGATCGACGCGGTGCTGCTGAGCCACGACCAGCACGAGGACAACCTCGACGCCGCCGGCCGCGCGCTGCTGCCGTCAGCCGGCACGATCGTGACCACGCGCGCCGGCGGGAAGCGGCTCGGCGGCACGGCGCGCGGGCTCGCGCCGTGGGAGACGACGCGGCTGGAAGGCGAGGGCAAGGTGCCGATCGAGGTGATCGCCACCCCCTGCCGCCACGGCCCGCCGCTGAGCCAGCCGATCGTCGGCGAGGTGACCGGCTTCGCGCTGCGCTGGGACGATCAGCAGCACGGCGTCGTCTGGATCAGCGGCGACACCGTCCTCTACGACGGCGTGCGCGAGGTCGCGCAGCGGCTCAGAGTCGACGTCGCGATCCTGCACCTCGGCGGCGTCCGCTTCCCCGTCACCGGCCCGCTGCGCTACACGCTCAGCGCGCCCGAGGCGGTCGAGCTGAGCGACCTGCTGCAGCCCCGCACGATCGTGCCGATCCACTACGAGGGCTGGAAGCACTTCCGCGAGGGCCGCGCCCAGGTCGAGGAGGCGTTCGCGCCCTCCCCCGGGCTCGCGTCGCGGATCCGCTGGCTGGAGTTCGGCGCGCCGACCGATCTGGCACTGTAGGGGCCGCCGATGGCAGCGCCGACCACGCGACCGACCGCCCCCGACGAGCGGCCGCGCGAGTGGCCGCTGGTCGGGCGCGAGCGGGAGCTGGCGACGATCGCCGACGCGCGGGCGCGCGATCTCCCCGGCGTCGTGATCAGCGCCGCCGCCGGGATCGGCAAGTCACGGCTGGCGCGCGAGGCGATCGCCGCCGCCGAGCACGACGGCGCGCACGTCGAACGCGTCCGCGCGACCCGCAGCGCCTCCAGCGTCCCGCTCGGCGCCTTCGCCGGCGTCGTGCCGGAGCAGGCGCGCGCCGACGACCTGCTGGGGCTGCTGCGCGGCAGCGTCGCGACGCTGCGCGAGCGGGCCGCCGGCCGTCCGCTGGTGGTCGCCGTCGACGACGCGCAGCTGCTCGACGGGCCGTCCGCCGCGCTCGTGCTGCACCTCGTCGAGAGCGGCGCCGGCTTCCTGCTCGCGACCGTGCGCGACGGCGACCCCTGCCCCGACGCGATCGTCTCGCTGTGGAAGGACGCCGGTGCGCAGCGGCTGGAGCTGCACCCGTTCGCCGCCGAGGAGACCTCCGCGCTGGTCGAGCGATTTCTCGGCGGACCGGTCGAGCAGGGTGCGCTGCACTGGCTGCACGAGCGCAGCGGCGGCAACGCCCTGTACGTGCGCGAGCTGGTGCTCGGCGCGCTCGACGGCGGCGCGCTGACGCAGGTGCGCGAGCTGTGGCGGCTGCCGCGCCGCCCGCCCGTCAGCGCGACGCTGAGCGAGCTGGTGACCGCGCGCATGGCCGAGCTGGGCGAGCCCGAGCGCGAAGCGCTGGAGCTGCTCGCCGTCGGCGAGCCGCTGCGCGTCGAGGAGCTGGCCGAACTGGTCGGCGAAGCGCCGCTGCTGGCCGTCGAGGCGCGCGGGATGGTCGTGCTGGAGCGCGCCGCGAGCGGCACGGAGGAGGTGCGGCTGGCCCACCCGCTCTACGGCGAGGCGATCCGCGCCGCGCTCGGGACGCTGCGCGGCCGCGCGGCGCGCCGCCGCGTCGCCGCCGCCGTGCAGACGCGGGCGGCGCTCGACGCCGACGACGCGCTGCGCGTCGCGCG
>NZ_JAWSTH010000102.1:0-22234 GCF_033542075.1 Conexibacter stalactiti | reverse complement strand
GGGCGCGCCCGGGGTCGCGGGCGCGGCCGGGACCGTCGCGCGCGCGTCGAGCGTGATGCGGCCGAACGTGCCGGCGGGCAGCGAGCGGGCGAGCCGCAGGCTGCTGCGGATCAGTCGCGCGGCGGCCGGGGTGAGGCGCAGCGTCGACTGCTCGACGGCGGCGCGCCCGCGCTCGCGGTCGAACGTGACGGCGCTGCGGTCGAGCGTGAAGAGCTGGCGGCGCAGTCCGCCGGCGACCGCGGTGATGCGGGCGACTCTGGTGTCGGCGCGCAGCTGCGGGCGCAGCAGTCGCAGCGTCCGCGTGCGGCCGCCGCTGCGGGCCTTCAGCGTCAGCTCGCCGCCGAGGTTCGCGGTCGCGACCTTCGTCGTCACCGTGCCGCGCTCTACCGGCAGCGTCAGCAGCCCGCCGGTGCGCTTCGCAGCGCCGACGGCGGCGATCGTGACGCGCTGGCCGCGCAGGCCGCGCAGCGCGCGCTCAGCGCCGCGCAGGCGGATCCACATGGTGCCGCTGCGCAGTCGCTTGGCCGCGGACGAGGCCGCGGCGGGCGTGACCGGCGTCGGCGTTGCGGAGGGGCCGGGTGCAGGCTGCTGCGGCGTCGGGCTCGTCGGCTCGGGCTCGGGCTCCGGCTCGGGGGCCGGAGCGTCGGTGTGGCGGTCGCGCAGGTACGCCTGCTGGGCGCCGGAGCCGTCGCCGGGAACGAGCGCGCGCGAGTAGGAGAGGAACGCGACGTGGCGCCCGTCGCCGCTGAGCAGGTGCGCGCCGCCGCCGGTCGGGACGTCGCTGTCGAGCGCCGACTCGCCGCCGTCCGGCGTCACGCTGACGCGTTCGAGCGTGTCGGCGGCGAGGTCGCGCACGAACACGTCGCGCTTGCCGTTCGTGTCGCCCTCGACGAGCGTCGAGGCCTCCGAGGAGAACACGACGGTGTTGCCGTCGGCGCTCAGCGAGGCGTTCGAGGAGCCGCCGTTGATCGTGCCGGCGCCCGGTCTGCTGACGCGGATGATCTGGCCGCTGGCGAGGTCGCGGACGAACACGTCGACGTATCTGTCGTCGTCACCGGCGACGACGGCGGGGCCGGCGGCCTGGAAGGAGACGCGTCTGCCGTCGGCGCTGATCGACGCGGCGGTGGCGGCGGACGCGATCTGCGCGCCGGTGCTGGTGATGCTGATGCGCGTCGTCGTGCCGGCGGTCACGTCGCGCAGGTAGATCCCGAGGCGTCTTCTCCCGTCGCCGGGGACGAGGTTGGTCGCTCTCGACTGGAAGACCGCGTAGCGGCCGTCGCCGTTGAGCGACGTCGAGGTGCTGACGTCGTCGGTCGCGGCGCCGTCGAGCGTCGCGCTCAGGCGCGTCGTCGTGCCGGCGACGAGGTCGCGCAGATAGACGTCCTGCGTGCCGCCGTTGCCGGGCGCGGCGGTGGGGTTTCTGGAGGTGAATGCGACCTTGCGGCCGTTGGCGCTGATCGCGGGCGAGAACGAGCTGCCGGTCAGCTGCCCGCCGTCGTCGGCGACGCTGACGCGGGTGGTCGTCCCCGCGACGAGGTCGCGCACGAAGACGTCGTCGGCGCCGTTGGTGTCGTCGGCGATCAGGTCGGTCGCGCGCGAGTAGAAGGCGACGTAGCGGCCGTCCTCGCTGATGCGCGGGTGGAAGCTCGGACCGTTGCCGGGTGCGCCGCCGAGCGCGACGGTCACCAGCGCGGTCGCGCCGGTCTCGGTGTCGCGCACGTAGACGTGGTCGGTCGTCGTGTCGGTCACGCCCGGCACGAGGCCGGCGGACGACGTGCGGAAGACCGCCCGCCGCCCGTCGCCGCTGATGTCGACCTCGAAGGTGTGGATGGCCGCGGGCACGCCGAGCGCGAACGACGCGTCCGGCGCGCTCACGAGCGCGGTCGAAGCGGCGTGCGCGGGCTGCGCGGCGGTCGCGAGTGCTGCGGCCGCCGCGACGGGGATCGCGAGGCGGGCGGCGCGGGTGAAAGCGTTCATGACGTCCGTGGTTCAGGTCGGCAGACGGTGAATGACAGGGCGGGTTCCATCCCGCGCGGCCGCAATCGTATTAGGTTGCCCTAAGAACTTGCCTCGAGGCCGCTGCCGCGGGTGTCGGCGGCGGTGCCCCCGCTGCCGGCGGGCACGCGGAACGCGTCGGCGTGCGCGGCCGTCCAGCGGGCGAAGCTGCCGGCCGGCCGGCCGAGCACCCGCTCGACCCCGTCGCCCGGCGTCGTCGCCGCCGGCGGCGGCCCGCTGTGCCACGCGACCAGCAGGTCGATCAGCTCCTCGTCGGTGCCGGCGGCGCGCCAGCGCTCGCGCGCCTGCGCCTCGCTCAGCTGCTCGAACGGCAGCTCGCGGCCGAGCTGCGCACCGATCGCGGTGACCCGCTCGCGCACGCTCAGCGGCTGCGGCCCGGTCAGCGTCAGCCGCGGCCCGGCGGCGCCGAGCGCGTCTGCGTCGGTCAGCAGCGTCGCCGCGACGGCGCCGACGTCGGCCTCGTCGACGATCGCGACGCGCACGTCGGCGAACGCCTCGCGCACCGGCTCGCCGGCGGCGATCTCCGGCGCCCAGACGAGCGCGTTGCTCATGAAGTCGGTCGCCTCCAGGCAGGTCCAGTCGAGCGCGCTCGCCGCGACCGCCGCCTCGACGGGCCCCGGCTCGCCGTTCCACAGCACCGTCGCCCGCCGCACCCCGGCGCGCTGCGCCAGCTCGACGATCCGCGGGCCCGTTCTGAGCGTCGCGTAGCCGGCGCCGACGGTGATCAGGTGCACGGCCTCGATCCCGTCGAAGAGGCCGTCCAGCGTCGCCGGCCGGTCGAGGTCGCCGCCGACGACCTCGACGGCCGCGGGCAGTCGCGCGGCGGCCGGATCGCGGGTCAGCGCGCGCACACGCGCGCCGCGCAGCAGCAGTTGATCGACGACGTGGCGGCCCGCGCGGCCGCTCGCCCCGGTGACGAGAACGGTCATGAAATGCCTCACCTGCTCCAAGCTCGATGGTCGGAACGACCACCGTATGTCTTCAAGTGCGCTTGAAGTCAAGTGCGCGCCGGTGTCGCGCGGGCCGGCGCGGCCCCGCGCATGGCCGCGCGTCAGTCGCGGATGTCGAAGTAGCCGTCGCCGCCGAGCAGCAGGCCCTCGCCGGGCCCCTTCAGCGTCCCGTCGTCGTTGAGGTAGAGGGCGACGGTCTCGACCCGCTCTCTGCCGTCGGCGAAGGCCAGCCGCAGCGTGCGGTCGGCGCGGACCTCGTAGCTGCCCTTGCTGTCGGCCGGGACCGCTGCCCAGTCGACGATCGGGCCGCTGCCGGAGGCGACGGCGCCGCGGATGAACGTGCCGTCGGGGCGGAAGGTCAGCTCCTCGGTGTAGTAGCTGCAGTAGAGCGGGCATATGCCGCTGGAGTTCGAGTACGTGACGAGCGTGTCCCAGCGCGCGCCGGCCGGCGGGAAGCCGAACTCGAGGTAGGTCTCGTCGTCGAACGACAGTCTGCGGCCCGTCAGCGTCGCCGGCTTGCCGTCGATCGTCAGCGCGTTGGTGCCCGCGTCGTAGCTGTACGGCTTGCAGACGTCGCTGACCGCGCCGCAGGTCGGCCAGGCGCCCTCGGTCGCGGTGGTGTGGACGAGGTCGGGCCCGGTGAACCAGAGGGTGTTCTGCTCGATGCCGTTGAGCGTGTAGCGCGAGCCCCAGAAGTAGCGGCCGGCGAGCGAGTTGAGGTTCGGCGCCGGCTCTGGCGCCGGCCCGGACCCGGTCTGCTCGGTCGGGCCGAAGACCAGCCGCGTCTTCGCGACGGCCTTGCCGTTCCGTCTCACCGTGACTGCGAGCCCACCGCGCTGCGGGCCTCTGCTCGTGCGGCGCAGCGTCACCGTGACGCGCGCCGTCTGCCCGCCCTTCAACGGCGTCAGCGCCCGGCTCAGTCTGCCGCGCTTGGCGCCCGCGAGCGTCACCGTCACGCCCTTCGCCGACGCCACTGACAGTGACAACCCGGAGAGGCGGCGCTTGCCGCTGTTCTTCACCGTGACCGTCGTCTTCGCCGGCTTCGCCGACAGCGACGCGGCCACCGGCGCCGCCGACACCCTCACCGCGGGCGCGGCGGCGGCCGTCGCCGGCGCGCCCGCCGCGAGCGCGACGGTCAGGGCGGCGGGGATGCTCCAGCGAGGGATCTTCACGACGTCGGTCTCCTTGGCACGGTCACGGGACTTCGCCCCGGGTCCTACCCCGCATGCGCCAACCGCGAGCCGCGAGCGGTGAGCGGCAACGCGCCCGCCGTGCTGGCGCACGGCAGCTTTCCGCAGCCTTGAGGACCCAACGCAGCGCACGTTCGTCCGCTAACGAGGGATGGCGCGTGGGAGCGACTAGCGTGCGCGGCGCTTCTCCCCCTCGCACACCGTCAGCAGTAGGAGCATCGATGAGCAGGATCCGTTCGATCCGCCGCACCGCCCTGGCAGCCGCCATGGTCGCCACCACGACGCTCGCGGGGGCTGCCGCGGCCGACGCGGCGACGAAGCCGAGAGCGCAGCCGTCGCTGCCGGGCGCGCCCGGCGTGCCGCTCGGTCCGGCCGGATCGGCCTTCTACAACCCGCCCGCGAAGCTGCCGGCGGGCAGACCGGGCACGGTGATCTGGGCGCGGCCGATCCAGGCGCCGAAGAACGCGTGGGCGTGGAAGGTGCTCTACAAGTCGACGGTCGTCGGCGGCAAGACGGTGCCCGTCTCCGGCCTCGTGATCTCGCCGAGAGGCAAGACGCCGAGAGGCGGCCGCCCGGTCGTCGCGTGGGCGCACGGGACGCTCGGCGGCGCGCGCGGCTGCGCGCCCTCGATCCCGGACAACCCGGCGCGCGACCTCGTCGACTACTACACCTACGGATCGAGCGAGACGATCGACGTCGGCGTGCCGGCGCTGACGCAGATGCTGAAGGCCGGCTACACCGTGACGGCGACCGACTACCAGGGCCTCGGCGGCCCCGGCGTCCACCAGTACACGATCGGCGGGACCGAGGCGCGCAACGTCTTCGACTCGGTCAAGGCGGCGCAGGCGCTGCCGGCGGCCGCCGCCGGCAAGCGCGTCGTGGTGCTCGGCTGGTCGCAGGGCGGCGGCGCCGCGATCTTCACCGGCCAGGCGGGCTTCGCCGACTACGGCAAGCCGCTGAAGGTGATCGGCATCGCGGCGCTGGCGCCGGCCGCCAACACCGCGCCCGACATCGAGGGCCTCGCTCCGCAAGGCCCGGTCTCGTCGATGTCGCCCTCCGTCACGACGGTGCAGGAGCTGAACCTCTACCGTGGCCTCGCCGCCGCGTACCCGGAGCTGTCGATCGGCGACGTCGTCGCCGCGGCCGGGATGCCGGCGTTCAGAGCGCTCTGGAACCAGTGCACGATCCACCTCGGCGACGTGATCCAGGAGCTGGGCGTCGACCCGAAGAGCTTCTTCAAGCGCCCGGCCCCGGCCGAGTGGCGGGCGCGCTTCCAGCAGAACACGGCCGGCTACGAGACGACGGTCGCGCCGCTCCTGACGATGCAGGGCACCTCCGACACGGTCGTCAACCCCAACGGCACGACCCAGTACATCGCGCGCGCGTGCAGATTCGGCCAGCCGGTCCAGTACTCGATCTACCCGGGCCAGGGCCACCAGACGATCCCGTTCGCCGCGCAGAAGGAGTACGTCGGCTGGATCGCCGACCGCTTCGCCGGCAGGAGAGCGCCGTCGAACTGTTAGCGCTCAGGCCGTTCTCCGCAGCCGTCGGCGCAGCGCGCGCAGCCGTTCGCGCTGCTCGTCGGTGAGCCCGCGCTGCGCCAGCCGGCGGGCGACCGTGAAGGTGCTCGCGGGGATCATGCGGGCACCGATGGCGGCGGCGCGCGCTCGCGGCACGAGCAGGTGCCCCCATTCGAGCGGCTCGCTGCCGTCGGCGAAGCGCAGCTTGTAGCCCTGCGCGCCGCCGCCGAGCGAGAGCACGCGGGCTGCGTCCGCGATCCCGGCCTCGACCTCCGCGAGGATCCCGAGCATCGCCGGCCGCAGCTTCGCGTAGCGCTCGTCCCAGCCGCCGTTCCAGTAGACGATCGCGTCGCCGTCGTTGGCGAACAGCTGGACCGAGATCGGCGCGCCCTCGACCTCGACGACCTGAAGCCGCAGGCGACCGCACGCCACCTGCTCGCGTCCGAGGTCGGCGAACAAGCCCCTCAGCGCGTCAGCGGCCGGCACGAGCGCCGACCGCCCGCGGCCCTCCCAGCGCCCGGCGTGCAGCCGGAACAGCGCCTCCAGGTCGTCGCCCAACGATGCCGGTGTGCTCGCGCGCACCTGCCCGCCGGCACGCTCCAGGTCGCGCGTGCCCCGTCGCATCTGGCTGCGGAAGTTGGCGCTCCGGGTCGCGAACCACGCAGCGAACGAGCAGTGCTCCAGCGAGACGGTCGGGGCGCTCAGGATCCAGGGGCGGAAGGCGGTCGGGCGCAGCAGACCCGGCCAGCGCTCGCGCACCATCGCCGGCCACGGCGAGGAGAGCGGCAGCCCTTCGAAGGTGACCATGTCAGGCGCCGGTCTCGCGGTGGCGAGCGCGCCCGCGAGGGCCGCGGCCGCCTGCCATGCGACGGCCGGGCACGCGAGCGGCGACAGCGGCGTCGCGAAGCCGGAGCCGAGCAGGCGGTAGTCGATCCGGGCCGCGGCGGTGTCCTGGACGAAGTACGGCGCGATCGCCACGACCTCGGCGCCCGCGCGCACCACGACGACGCGCAGCAGCGATCGCTCGGGGCGCATGTGCCGCCACCAGCCGAGCGCCCACGCCGAGGTCGCCATCGGCAGGCCGGCCGCGGCGGCGAGGCCGTCCCAGGTCGGCCGCAGGGGCTCGAGCGCGGCGGCGTCGTCGATGATCTCGGCGTGCATCGTCGCCGCTGGGGGGACCGTCCGCGCCGTCACGAGCTCTCGCCGGACGCGCGCGCTCTTCTGCAGAGCGGAGGAAAGCGACATCGCGTCTCCCTGAGATGTGGTGCTTTGCGACTCAGTACCCGAGTCTACGCTGGAAATGGGTGGATTCCGGTGCGAATCGCGGAGCGAGCGGGGGCGCGCCACGGCGCCCGCTGCGATGATCCCGCCGATGGAGCACGCGCTGCCGGATCCCGAGCTCGAAGGTCCGGAGACGACCGTCTTCCGCGCCACCGTCGACGGCGAGGAGGTCGGACGCGGCACGTTGACGCTGCGGCCCGATGGCGCGCGCGAGTTCGTTCAGCGGATCGAGGGCGAGGCGTTCGGCCGCCTCGCCGGTTCCGTCGAGACGCGCTTCCGCCGCCGCGGCGGCGAGCTGCTGGCCGCCTCGCAGGCGAGCGAGGTGCGCGACCGCGACCGCGAGGTCTTTCGCGACGCGGCCAGCTTCCGCGACGTCCAGGTCCCGCAGTTCGGCGGCGAGGTGATGGCCTATCCGCGCGAGATGGTGCCGGCGCCGGCGCTCGCGCTCGCGCTGCGGGTGCTGCCGCTCGCCGACAAGGCCCGCTTTCTCCCGCGCGCCTGGCTGACCGCGATCGTCCACTGGCCGCTCGACGTGCGCGTCGAGAAGCGCGAACGCGTGACCGTGCCCGCGGGCAGCTTCGAGAGCTGGCGGGTGCGGCTGCGCCCCAGCTTGCTCGACGTCGCGCAGGCGCTCGACGAGCTGTCGGCCAACGTCGTGCCGCCGGTGCTCGCGCACATCGCCGTCGACGGCCAGCGGCTGGTGCGGCTGGCCTTCCCGACCGGCCCCGGCCGCGCCGACCCGCCGGGCCTGCTCGAAGCGACCGAGCTGAGCTGAGCCGGGCTCGCGCGCGGAGCCGTCGGCGGCGTCGGTAACGCTGTCGGGGTGACCGCTGCGCTCTCCGCCCGTGCCGTCTCCAAGCGCTACGGCTCGACGACCGCGCTCGACGCCGTCGAGCTCGAGGTCGGGGTGGGCGAGCTGGTCGGCCTGCTCGGCCCCAACGGGGCGGGCAAGTCGACGCTCGTGAAGATCGCCTGCGGCCTGGTGCGGCCGACCGGCGGGGAGGTGCGCGTCGCCGGCGCGCCCGCCGGCAGCCGGGCGGCGCGCGCGTCGCTCGGCTACCTCGCCGAGCTGTTCCGCTTCCCCGGCTGGGCCCGCGCCGAGGAGGTGCTCGCGCTGCATCAGCGGCTCGCCCGCTCCGGCGGCGGCGCGGCGGAGCGGGCGTCGCTGCTGGCGCGGGTCGGCCTCGACGGCGAGGGCGGGCGGCGCGTGGAGACGATGAGCAAGGGCATGCAGCAGCGGCTGGGGATCGCCCAGGCGCTGATCGGCGCCCCGCGGCTCGTGCTGCTCGACGAGCCGACGAGCGCGCTGGACCCGGGCGGCCGCAGGACGGTGCGCGACCTGCTCGTCGGGCTCAGAGAGCAGGGGGTCGGCGTGCTGCTGAACTCGCATCTGCTGAGCGAGATCGAGCTGGTCTGCGACCGGGTCGTGATCGTCGACCGCGGCCGCGTGGTGACCGAGGGGCGACCGGCGGACCTGACCGCGCCCGGTGGCGTCGAGGTCGAGACCTCCGACGGCGTGCGCCGCCTGCCCGACGCGCGCCGCGAGGACGTGCCGCGGATCGTCCGCGAGCTGGTCGCCGAGGGGGCGGAGGTGTACGGCGTCCGCGTCGTCAGCGGCACGCTCGAAGACGCCTATCTCGCCGCCGTCGTGGGACGCGACGGATGAGCGACGCCTTCACGATCGCCGGCCATGCGCTGAAGGAGGCGGTCCGCCGCCGCGTGCTGCTCGTCGTCGCGCTGCTGACCGCGGGCTTCCTCGGCCTCTACGCGCTGGCGGCGTCGGAGGTGTTCGACTCGCTCGAGCGGACCAGCGGCGGTCCCGGCGGCATCGTCCCGATCGACGAGCAGGCGCTGGCGGGCGGGACGCTGCTCGGCCTGGCGATGTTCGTCGCGCTCTTCCTCGGCGTCGTGCTGGCGGTCTTCCTCACGCTCGGCGCGGTCCGCGGCGACGCCGAGCGCGGCCTGCTGCAGCCGCTGGTCGTGCGCCCGGTCGGGCGCACGACGCTGCTGACCGGGCGGCTGCTCGCCGCCTCCGTGGTCTGCGCGCCGTACGTCGTGATCGTCTTCCTCGCCGCCGCGCTGATCACGCGCACGACGGGCGACTTCGCGCCGGCGTCGTACGTCGTGCCGGCGGCCGGCCTGGCGCTCGGCGCGATCTCCGTCGTGGCGATCTCGCTGCTCGGCTCGGCACTGCTGGGGACGACCGCCAACGGCATCGCGATGTTCATGGTCTTCGCGCTGGGCCTCGCCGGCGGCCTGCTCGGGCAGATCGGCGAAGGGCTCGACGTCGAGGGGCTGATGACGGCCAGCTCGATCATCTCGTGGGCGGTCCCGTTCGAGGCGCTCTACCAGAACGGCCTCCACGCGCTGACCGCCGACATCGGCGGCGCGACCGGCGTGATCGTGCAGCTGGGCCCGTTCGGCGGCGCGAGCGACGTCAGCGCGGCGATCTGGCCGTGGGCGCTGGCGTGGTCGGCGGTCGTGATGGCGCTGGCCGCACTGGCGTTCGCGCGGCGCGATCTCTGACACGCATCGCGCTGCCGCGCTGGCCGCGTCCCACGGCGCGCTGCCGCGCCGGCCGCGTCCCGCGGCTCCCGGCTCGCGCGGGTGTGTTTCGCGGCGCGCGTAACCTTCTTGCTGACCGGCGGTAGATAAGGTCATGAACGCTACTGACCAGCGGTCGACAGAGGCCGCCGCCCCCGCAGAGCCCGTCGCCGCCGCTGCGTCGACCGAAGGCGTCAACGCCACGCGCGAGCCGAGCTTCCTGCTCGCCAAGCCGGAGAAGCGCGCCCTGCGCGCGATCGCCGGCCGGCTTCCGCGCTGGATCCTTCCGGACGACCTGACGCTGCTCGGCATCGTCGCCGCGGCCGCGATCTGCATCGCATACCTGCTGTCGAACGGCAGCGACGCCTGGCTGTGGGTCGCCAGCGGCCTGCTCGTCGTGCACTGGCTCGGCGACTCGCTCGACGGGACGCTCGCGCGCGTGCGCGGCATCCAGCGGCCGCGCTACGGCTACTACCTCGACCACCTCGTCGACGCCGGCGCGACCGCCGCGATCGCGATCGGCCTCGGGCTCTCGCCGCACATGCTGCTGTCGGTCGGGATGCTGCTCGGCGTCGCCTACCTCGTGCTCTCGGTCAACGTCTACCTGGAGAGCCAGGCGCTCGGCCGCTTCTCGATCGGCTACGGCCTCGTCGGCCCGACGGAGGTGCGCGTGCTGCTGATCGCGCTGAACACAGCGCTCGCGCTCGGTCTCGACCTGCGCGTCGACGCGTTCGGCGCCAGCGTCACCGCGCTCGATCTCGCCGGCGTCGCGCTCGCGGCCGGGATGCTCGTGCTGCTGACCGTGCGTGCGCGCGGAAACCTGCGCGAGCTGGCGGTCGCCGAGCCGGCGGCAGAGCGCGGACCGCTCCTGGCCGGTCGGACTTGGCGCGCCGGCGCCATGGTACGGTCCCGGCATGCGGCGATGGGTCGGTCGTCTGATCGTGGGTGCGGTGGTTGGCGTGAGCGCGTCAGCCGCGCTGGTGCAGTCGTCGCACGCGGCGCTGACGCCGACGGGGCCGGCGACCGTGTCGAGCGCGTGGCGAGGGGCCATGACGGCCGAGGGCCGGCCGCCCGCCGTGCTGCAGACGTTCACCGTCACCGTCGAACCGGGCGGATCGGCCGGCCTGGTGCGGCTGCGGGCAAGTGACCCGCACGTCGACCCGGCGCGCGGCGTGGTCCTCGGCGACTGGGTGATGCTGCCGGCCGAGCCGGGCAGATACACGTTCCCGGCGCCGCGGATCCTGATGGACTACCGCTCGGTCGTGCTGGCGCTCGACCAACAGACCGGTGGGCACGCGATCGTCGCGCAGGACCCCTGCACGCCTGAGCGCGGCGAGATGGCGGACCCGTGCCAGCTGACCAGCCTCGACACGTGGACGCCGATCCTGCCCGACGGTGTCGGCGCCGCCCCGCCGGAGAGCAGACGCGGCGATCCACCGCCGACGTCGCGGCAGCCCGGGCAGCGGCTGCAGATCCACGAGACCAGCGAGTTCGACCGGGATGGCGATCTGGCCGGCGACACGACCGAGGATCGCACCGACCTCGCGCTGCAGGCGGACGCGGTCCGCGGTCGCGACGGGCGGCTGACGATCACCGTCACCAACCGCGGCCCGCGCGTGGCCGATTGGCCGCGGCTGGAGATCGACCGGGAGCGGGTCAGCGGCTGGGAGCCGGCCTGCGTGACGACGCCGCTGCCGCAGTTCACGTGGCCGCACGTGGGCGGCGGCGGGTGCCGGCTGCCGGCGCTCGCGCCCGGCGCCTCGCAGACGATCTCGCTGCCCACGATCGACGACGGCAGAGCGATCGTCGTGAGCGCCGCCGCCGAGGGGCCGGACCTCGTGCCGGCCGACAACACGGTGTCGGTGGTGCCGCGCCTCGGCGCGGCTCCCGCCGCGTCGCTGACGGTCCCCGCGCGCGTCCGCGCGACGACCCGGGGCGTGCGTGTGCGGCTGAGCAGCGCGGTCGCCTCGACGGCCACGCTGAGATTCGAGGTCCGGTATCGCGGATCGCTGCGTCGCGTGACCCGGAGACTGGCGTTGCGCGCCGGCGTGGTCCGCACGCCCGCGCTGCGCCTGGCGCGCGTGCGCGGTGCGTTCCCGACCGGGCGCGCGCAGCTGACCGTGACCGTCACGGCACCCGCCAGCGAGACGCGCACGTTGAGACGCCAGGTGCGCCTCGTCCGTCAGCCGGAGTCGGTGCTCGCGCCGTAACGCGCGAGCATCGTGGCGACGGCCTCGTCGATCGCCTTCCGCGTCGCCGCTCTGGTCGGGGACCAGGCGGGCAGCAGCAGGCGCGGCCAGAAGGCGAAGTTGGAGACCATGCCGAGGAACTGCGTGGTCGCCGTCTGCGTGTCGGCGATCCGCAGCGTCCCGGCCGCCTGCTCTGCTCTGAGGTAGTCGCGGACGCTGTCGAAGTAGGGCAGCTTGCCGAGTGCGAAGTGGGTCTTCGCCAGTTCGGGGAAGCGCGGCGCCTCCGCGATGACGAGGCGGAACAGCGCGACCATCTGCGGCCGCGTCAGCAGCGCCACGTAGTCGCGGCCGATTGCGGTCAGCCCTCTGCGCGGGTCGCCCGGCGCGGGCGTCGCGGTCGCCTGGCTCTCGACGGCCCAGTACTCGGTGACGATCGCGTCGAACAGGTCGGCCTTGGTCGGGAAGCGCTTGAAGAGCGTCGCGGTCGAGACGCCGGCCGCCGCGGCCACCTTCGCCAGCGAGGTGCCGTCGTAGCCGTCCGCGAGGAAGAGGCCGGTGGCGGCTTCGAGGATCGCGGCGCGCTTCTCCTGCTGCACGCGCTGGTGGTAGCTGCTGGCGGCTGACGTGGCGGGCGGCATCGGCCCGCCGATCCTACCAGGAGGTAAGTGGCTTGACTCACCTATCGCCGAGGACTACCGTGAGATGAGGTAAGTCACTCGACTCACCATCGAGAACACGGAGCTGAGGAGCAGCACCATGAACCGCTTCGAGAACAAGATCGCCCTCGTCACCGGCGGCAGCAGCGGCATCGGCCGCCGCACCGTCGAGCGCTTCGTCGCCGAGGGTGCGACGGTCATCACCACCGGCAGCAGCCCGGCGTCGGTGGAGCGCACGCGGACCGAGCTGGGGGACGCGGTCACCGTGCTGCCGGCCGACGCGCTCGACCTCGCCGCGCAGCGGCGACTGGCCGCGACGATCGCCGAGCGCTTCGGCGCGCTCGACGTCGTCGTGCTCAATGCCGGCGTCTCCGACTGGCGGCCGCTCGAGCAGTGGGACGAGGCCGGGTTCGACCGCGTCTTCGACGTCAACGTGAAGGCGCCGTTCTTCCTGCTGCAGGCGCTGCTGCCGCAGCTGCGCCGCGGCGCCGCGGTCGTCGTGACCGCCTCCAACTCCGCCCTCGGCGGTTTCCCGGGCGGCAGCGTCTACGGCGCCAGCAAGGCGGCGATCTCGCTGATGGCGCGCTCGTGGGCGGCCGAGCTGCTGACGCGCGGCATCCGCGTCAACGTCGTCCATCCCGGCCCGACCGACACGCCGCTGTTCGCCAAGCTCGGCATCCCCGCCGAGCATCGCGAGGCCGCGATGCGCGACGTCGTCGCGGGCGTGCCGATCGGCCGGATGGGCGATCCGGCCGAGATCGCCGCCGCGATCGCGTTCCTCGCCAGCGACGAGGCGGCCTTCGCGAGCGGCAGCGAGCTGGTCGTCGACGGCGGCGTCACCCGTGTGCACGCCGCCGGCTGACGGCCTGCGTCAAGGTGCTCCCGACGGCGCGCCCCGCGGGCGGGCGCGCGCCGTCGCGCGGCGGTTCAGGGCGCGCTGACCGTGACCGGGCTGTTTCTGCACGTCGCGCGCGTCCACGTGCTGAAGCAGGCGCCGGCGTACGGTCTGCTGTCGGCGGGGCGCTGGACGTTGACTTGGCCGCTGGCACCGTCCTCCAGCTCGATCTTCCAGGCGTTGTTGCTCGGCTGCGAGACGCAGCTGCCGGAGCGCTTGACGACCATCTTCAGTTCGAGCCGGCCGTCGGCGGCGATCGTCTTCTTGCCGTAGCTCTCGTCGCGGGTGCAGTTGCTGGTGCCGCCCTGCGACAGCTTCACGCTCTGGCCGGCGTAGCCGTTGAAGCGGACGAAGACCGAGACGTCGTAGTCGGGGAAGAAGTCGCCCGGGGCGCGGTCGGCGACCGTGTCGTGCTGGTCGGCCATGACGCGGTCTCTGCCGGCGCCGCCGAAGTGCGTGTCACGCCCGGCACCGCCGCTCAGCTCGTCGTGGCCGGCGCCGCCGACGAGCACGTCGTCGCCCTTGAGGCCCATCAGCTTGTCGTTGCCGCCGAGGCCGCAGATGACGTCGTCGCCGTTGGTGCCGCGCAGCACGTCGTCGTTCGGCGTCCCTCTGATCGTGCACGTCGCAGCGGCCGGTGGCCGCGGCGCGGCGGCGGCCGTGGCGGTGAGCCCTGCCGCTCCGATCGCCGCCGCGGTTGCCGCGACGCGCAGCGCGATGCTGACCTTCATGTCGAGCTCCTTTCGATGTCCTAACACCGTTTGGTCTAACCGTACGATGTCCGGTATCGGTTGCTCCCGACGAAAGCTGAAGCCGGGCAACGTCGCCGTGGACCTAGGTCCATTGCCGCGGCGCCGGTGAGACAGGACCCTTGAATGGACGAAGGAGCTGGCGGGAGTGCGCTCGTTCCGCCGATCCAGGAGACCCGTTCCGTGACCATCTCTGTTCGTCTGCGTTTGCTCGCGGCATTCGCGCTGAGCGCCTGCCCGGCCGCGATCGCCACCGGCGCGTCCTCCGCGTGGGCCGCCGGCTCGCTGCTCGCTCCGACCGATTCGCTCAGCGCCCTCGTCGCCGAGGGCACGATCGAGACGATCGCCGGCGACGGCGATTGGAGCTCCTCGGGCGACGGCAGCCCGGCGACCGCCGCGAGCCTCAGAGACCCGGAGGGCGTCGCGATGGCAGCCGACGGCGTCCTCTACATCGCCGATACCGCCAGCAACCGCGTGCGCGCGGTCGACAGGGCCGGTGTCATGCGGTTCATCGCCGGCGCCTTCACCACCGGCGGCTTCCGCGGCGACGGCGGGCATCCCGCCGGCGCGAACCTCGAGGCGCCGAAGGACATCGCGGTCGGCCCGGACGGCAGCCTCTACATCGCCGACAGCGGCAACGGGCGGATTCGCAAGATCTCGTCCGACGGCTTGACGATCACGACCTTCGCCGGCGGCGGTGCATGCGGCGACGCCACTTGCGGCGACGGCGGCCCGGCCACCGACGCGCAGCTCGTCTCCCCGACCGGCGTCGCCGTCGGCCCCGACGGCAGCGTCTACGTCGCCGACAGCGGCGGCCGCAGAATCCGCAAGATCGCGGCGGGCGGGACGATCACGACGGTCGCCGGCACCGGCACGGCTTGCGCCAGCGGGACCTGCGGCGACGGCGGATCCGCCGCGACCGCGCAGCTCAACACGCCGGTCGGCGTCGACGTCGCCCCCGACGGCACCGTCTACGTCGCGGACCAACTGGCGGAGCGCGTCCGCCGGATCGCTCCGAACGGCACCATCAGCGCCTTCGCGGGGACGGGCGTGAGAGACCACACCGGCGACGGCGGGCCCGCCGTCGACGCCACCATCTCCAATCCGAGCGGCGTCCACGTGACGCGCGACGGCAACATCCTGATCTCCGAGACCCACTGGGGGACGGTCCGGCGGGTCGACCCGGCGGGGACGATCACCACGGTGGCCGGCAACGCCACGACAGGCTGGGGCTTCTCCGGCGACGGCGGCCCGCCGACCGTCGCGCAGCTCGACGAACCGGTCGGCATGACGGTCGGCCGGGACGGCACGATCTACGTCGCCGACCGCGACAACGACCGCATCCGCGGGTTCAAGGTCGCCGGCTGGAACCCCAACGGTCCGACGCCCGCCGCCCCGGCGCTGACCGCGCCCGCGGCCGGCTCGCTCGTCGCCACCGCGACGCCGACGCTCGCGGCGACGACCGAGCCCGGCGGCCAGGTCACGTTCCTGGTCGACGGGACGCCGGTCGCGACGGCGACGGCCGACGGCTCCGGCAACGCCCAGGCCGCGTCGAGACCGCTGGGCGAGGGCGCGCACGCGCTGACCGCGACCGTCAGCGTCAGCGGGAGTCTCGCCAGCGACCCCTCGGCGTCGCGCACGTTCACCGTCGACACGATCGCTCCCGCCGCGCCGACCGTGGCGGGCGGGCCTGACGCCCAGACGACCGGCACGAGCGCCGCCTTCACGCTGGCCGGCGAGCCCGGCGCGACGTTCGCGTGCGCGCTCGACGGCGCCGCCTTCGCACCCTGCTCAGCGAGCGTGAGCTTCACCGGGCTCGCCCTCGGTGCGCACACGCTGAGCGCGCGGCAGACCGACGCCGCCGGCAACACGTCCGCTGCCGCGACACGCACCTGGACGGTGGTGGCGCCGCCGGTCGATCCGCCGAGAGGCGGCGGCGGGGGCGAGGAGACGCCGAGAGGCGGGGGCGACCAGACGCCCAGAGACGGCGGCGGCAGCCCGCCCGCACCGCCCGCCCCGGGCGGCGACACGCCGCGAACGCCGGACGGCGGGAGCTCGCCGCGAGCGGGCAAGGTCCGGCTCGTCCTCTCGCCGACCGTCGGCAGTCGCCGCGGCGTCGCCGTCGGCTGCCGTCTCGACACGGGTGCGATCGCGCGCTGCCAGGTCACGATCCGCCACCGCGGGCAGGTGATCGGCAGCAGGACGGTCACCGTCCGCGGCAAGCGTGCCACCGCGACCGTCCAGGTCACGCTCAACCGCCGCGGGATCAGACTGCTCGGCCGCGCCAGAGGCCGCCTCGCGGTCAGCGTCGACGCGACGGTCCGCACGGCCGACGGCCGGACGCTGCGGGCGACGACCAGAGGCGTCGCCCGCCTGAGAGCTGCCAGACGGTGACGCGACCGGCGTGACTCCGCGCGGCCGGCCATGGCCGCGCAGAGGACCGGTCGCTCAGCGGCGGGCGTGGTCGTCGACGTCGATCCGCTCCTTGCGGATCTCCTCGGAGACCTCCTGCTCGTCGACGACCGTCTCGGTGTCGAGGCGGACGCGCTCCTTGGGGACGGTGCGCTTCTCGACGATCGGCTGCTCCTCGTGGAGGACGACCTCGTGCTCCTCCTCGGAGATCTCCGGACCGGAGCGGGCCGAGTCGCGGTTGGCGTCGGTGATCGGCTCGCGTTCGACGCGAACCTCCTCGCGGCTGACCGGGACGGTCTTGGTCACCATCTCGGTGACGACATACTTGCGCAGTCGCACGCGGCCGCGCTCGCGCGACTCGGTGCCGACGTGCAGCTCCTCCTCAGAGCGCGTCATCGCATCGTCGGTGGTCGGGCCGGACGTATCGCGTCCGACCGTCCCGCTCGCGTCGCTGGAGGCCGTGCCGCCGCGGGCGGTGGTCGACCCTTCGTCGCTGTACGAGATCGAGTAGTGCTGGTAGAGGGTGCGCTCGTCGGCTTCGGACAGCTCCTCGCCGGCGTCGATGCTGGGCGCGTCCTTGACCGCGTCCTTGGTGACGTTGGCGCGGACGTCCTCGCCGCTCGGCGACGCGCCCGCCAACGGCACGAAGTGCTTCTTGCTGCCGAACAGGCCGGTGTGGACGAGCGCCCACTCCGGCTGGCCGCCCTCGCGGTCGGTGTAGACCTCGTCGATCTTGCCGACCTTCTCGCCGTCGCGATCGACCAGCGTGCGTCCCTCGTACTCGTATGCGTCGGTGAACTGGGGCATCAAGCTCCTCCTGGAATGTCGGGTCCGCGGCGCCTCGGTCACCTGCTGACCGTGGTCGTGCCGCGTTCGTCCACCCCCGTTACCCGCGCCTGCGAGCGGGCAGCGGTCTGTCCAGGTTCTGTCCAGGCAAGGTGCAGGCGCAATGTCAGACCAAGATCCGGCAGCGTGGATGACGATCGGTGAGCTGGCTCGCCGCACGGGGGTCTCGACCGACCTGCTGCGCGCCTGGGAGCGGCGCTACGGCCTGCTCGCGCCGCGCCGCACGACGACCAACCGCCGCCTCTACTCAGGCAGCGACGCGCTCCGCGTCAGCCTGATGCAGCGCTATCTCGCCGCCGGCGTGCCGGCCGCGGCAGCGGCGGAGAGAGTTTGCGCAACCACCATCACCGTCGACGTCGGAGCGGGTCCGGCGATCGCGCCACACGAGGTCGCGGCCGCGCACGCCGAGCTGCGGACGGCGCTGGACGCCTTCGAGGAGACGGCGGCCCAGCGCGTGCTCGAGCGCCTGTTCGCCGCGCACTCGCGTCTCGCCGTCGTCCGCGACGTGCTGCTGCCGTACCTGCGCGAGCTCGGCGACCGCTGGGAGGCCGGCAGCATCGACGTCGCCCAGGAGCACTTCGCCAGCACCTTCGCCGAGGCCCGCTTCATGGCGATGGCGCGCGGCTGGGATCGCGGTCCCGGTCCTCGCGCGCTGCTCGCCTGCCCGGCCGGCGAACGCCACACGTTCGGCCTGACCGCGTTCGGCATCGCGCTGCACGCGCGCGGCTGGCGCATCGTCTACCTCGGCGCCGACACGCCGGCCGCGATGGTCGCCGCCGCGGCCGACACCGTCCCCCCCGACCTCGTCGTGCTCGCCGCCGTCTCCCCCGCCCGCTTCGACGACGAGCGTGCAGCGCTGCGGACGCTCGCGACGCGGTGGAGCTGCCGGTTCGCCGGCGCCGGCGCGAGCGACGCGACGAGCGCACGGCTGGGCGGCCGCCACCTCGCTGAGGACCCGATCACCGCGGCGACGATCGTCGCCGCAGGGTAGCCGAGCGCGGACCGCTCAGGCGGTGCGTCCGGGTCGAGCGGCGGAAAGATCAGGGTGCCGCCCATGACGCGGGCGCGCACCGCGGCCAGCAGCCTTGGCTCCCATGAACGCCATCGCGTATCACCACATCCGAATCGAGGCCGAGACCGAGGTGACGCCATGAGGCTGCTCTTCTGCTCGCGCCCGGCGTACGGGCACCTCTATCCGATGATGCCGCTCGCGCTCGCGGCGCGCGAAGCCGGGCACGAGGTCGTCTTCGCGACCACGGGCCGGTTCGTGGAGATGCTGCCGGCAGTCGGGTTCGCGGCCGTCGACGCCGGCATCACGATGGAGGCGGCGCGCGCGCAGCTCGACGGCGCCGACTGGTTCTCCCGCTTCGGGCGCCAGGACGGCCGCCCGGACCTCGCGGTCGCCGCCCGCTTCTTCATCGAAGTGCTGGGTACCCGCAGCGCGGCCGACCTCGCTCCGCGCCTGGACGAGCTCGCGCCCGACGTGGTCGTGTACGAGCAAGGCGAGTTCGGCGCGGCGGTTGCCGCGGGCGCGGCGGGCATCCCCGCCGTCTGCCATGCGATCTCGCCGCGCGCGCTGATCCCGGCGCTCGAGCCGGCGAGCCGGCGCCATCTCGCGCGCCTCTGGGAGCGGCACGGGGTGCGGTCTCCGGCGCTGGACGTCTTCACCGGCGACGCGTACGTCGACATCGTGCCCGACTCACTCCAGCTCGCGTCGTTCCTGGACGACGCGGCCCGGATCACCGTGCGACCGACCCCGTGGGCCGAGCCCGGCGCCGCCCTGCCGGCCTGGGTCGGCGCCCGCGGACGACCGCTCGTGTACCTGACGCTCGGCACCGTCGTCGGTCAGGCCGGCAATCTCGCGCCGGCGATCGAGGCGCTCGGGCGGCTCGACGCGGACGTGCTCGTGGCACTCGGGTCGGCGACGGACGACGGGCTCCGCGGCCGTGCCGGCAACGTCCACGTCGTGCCGTTCGTGGACCAGCGCGGCGTGCTGCCCCACGCCGACCTGGTCGTCCATCACGGCGGCAGCGGGACGATGCTCGGCGCGCTCGCGCACGCCCGGCGCCAGCTGCTCCTGCCGAAGGGCGCCGACCAGTTCTTCAACGCCGACGCCCTGCGGAACGCGGGCATGGCGACCGTGCTCGAGCCCGGCGTCGCGTCGGCGGACGCGATCGAGGCCGCCGCCCGCGCCGCGCTCGACACGCCGGTCCCCGCGCGCGTGCTCACGGCCCGCGACGAGATCGCGGCGATGCCGCCGCCGGCCGCCGCGCTCGATGCAGTGCTCGACCGCGTGGCTGGGCGAAGCGCTCGCGCCCCGCTCGTTCAACCATCGTTAACTGGCTGAGTTCATGCTTCTCCTCCGATGAGATCGGCACTGGCCAGTTGATCTTTAGCTCCGCCCGCGGGCCGGCTGCCAACCGCGCGCTCCGTCGGCCGGCCTCGATCCGCGTGTGCACGGACGACGTGTACGCGCCATGATCTCGTCTGCGATGCACACGCTCCCGGCGCACGAGCCATCCCCGCTGGTCGGCCGCGAGCACGAGCTGCAGGCGATCGACGCGACGCTGTCGGAGCTGGTCGACGGCGACGGCGGTGTGCTGATGGTCACCGGCGAACCGGGCATCGGCAAGACCCGTCTGCTCGACGCGCTGCGAGCGCGCGCGGCCGCGCGCGGCGCCACACTGCTGCACGGCCGCACTGCCGCTGCGCAGGGAGACCTTCCATACGACGTCATCGCCGACGCCTTCGCGACTCTGCTCGCCACGTCTGCGACCGCCGGTCCCGCGCCCGCGGGACCCGCGAGTCGTTCCGACGTCGACGTCGCGACGGCGGTCGCGGCGATCACGGGAGCGGTCCCGCGCGACCGCTCCGGCGGCGACGAGCGGTTCGTGATCTGGCGCGGCGTCCGGCGACTGCTGGAGCAGCTCGCCGTGCGAGCGCCCGTCGTGGTGGCGCTCGACGACGTGCACTGGGCCGATCGCGCGTCGCTGGACCTGATCGCCTACCTGCTGCGCCGGCCGCCGGCCGGTCGCGTCCTGCTCGCGCTCGCCTGGCGCGACGCGCACGACCGGGCGGTGACGCTCGAGCTGGTCGAGGCCGCGCGCGGCTCGCGCGCGCGACGGCTGGCGCCCGCCCGGCTGAGCGCCGCGCAGTTGGCGCAGCTGCTCGGCGCTCAGCTCGACGACGGAGACCTGCGTGCCGTCGTCGTCGAGAGCGGCGGCAACCCCTTCTACGCCGAGCAGCTCGGCCGGCGACGCTTGCGCGGCGGCGGCCGCGGCGCAAGCAGCAGCAGCGCCGGTGGCCGCGCCGCCGGCGCGGCCGGCGCGACGGACACGGCGGGAACGGCGATCGCGCCCACCGACGGCGACGGCGACGTGCCGCAGAGCGTCGTGGCAGCGGTCGAGGCGGAGGTCGAGGCACTCGGCGAGTCGGCCCGCCGGCTGGCGCGCGGCGCCGCGATCACCGGCGACCCGTTCGTGCTCGAGTCGGCCGTCGCCGCCGCCGGCATAGCTGCAGCCGAGGTCGGCCCCGCACTCGACGCGTTGACGTCCGCGTCGCTCGTCGTCGCTGCTGACGGGGCTCGCCGCTTCTCCTTTCGCCATCCGATCGTCCGCCGCGCGATCCACGACGCGATCCCGCTCGGCTGGCAGATCGACGCCCACGCGCGCGCGGCCCGCGCGCTGGAGGCGAACGCCGCGCCGACCCACCTGCGCGCCCACCACATCGCGCGCTCCGCAGCGCGCGGCGACCTCGACGCCGTCGCGACGCTGCGCGCCGCGGCGAGCACCGTGCTGCCGCAGTCGCCGGCCAGCTCCGCCGAGTGGGCCGCCGCGGCGCGCGCGCTGGTCGAGGACGACCCCGCCCAGCTGCGGGCGCGCGTCGAGCTGCTGGAGCTGGAGGCCCGCGCGCTGATGGCCTGCGGACGGTTGGAGGCGGCGCACGCCGCGCTGGCGGCCGGGCTCGCGGCGGTCGACGCGGGCAGCGGCGCCGACGACCGCCACGCCGGCCTGCTGCGCCAGATCATCTACCTGGAGCTGCTGCTCGGCTGGTTCGACCGCGCGCGCCTGCGGCTGGCGCGCGCGTTCGAGGACGGGCCCGGCAGCGACGTCATGCGGCTGTACCTGGCGGCGTTGCAGCTCGTGCTGGTCGACCCCGACGGCGCGCTCGCGGTCGGGACGGCGCCGGAGCCCGCCGAGGTCGCCGACCCCGCCGACCGCAACGCCGTCCGCAGCGCGCTGCTCGCCACCGCCGCGATCGCGCGCCAAGCGCTCGGCGACATCGCGGCCGCGCAGGCCGACTGCGACGGTGCCGCCGCGCTGCTCGACGCCGGCGACCCCGACGGTTCGGACCTGTGGCCGGAGGCGGCGCTGCTGGTCGTGCTCGCCGAGCGCACGCTCGATCGCGAGCGGCAGGCGATCGCGCACCTGCGTCAGATCCTCGGCGCGCGCCGCCCGATGCGCCAGATCCACATCGAGCTGCGCGCCACGACCGAGCTGGCGCTGATGCTCGCCGAGCGCGGCGACCTCGCGGAGGCGGCTGAGCTGGCCGAGACGGCGGTCGAGACGGGCCGGCTCGTCAACAGCCGCTGGCTGCTCGCCAACGCGCTCGCGGCACAGGTCGCGGTCGCGCGCCTGCGTGGCGACGTGCCGCGGGCGGTGGCGCTCGCGCGCGAGGCGTTCGAGCAGCCGCTGGACCGCACGCGCGCGTATCCCGGCACACAGCGGCGCACGCTCGGAGCGACCTACCTCGCCGCGGGCGACGCGAGCGCCTGCGTCGAGCTGTTCCGTCCGGCCGGTGTCAGCGGCGCCGCCGACATGGCGCCCGGCGGCCGCGTGCTCGTGCACGAGCTGCTGGCGGAGGCCGAGCTGCTGCGCGGCGACGTCGCGGCCGCGCGCGCGGAGGCGACCGCCGCACGTGAGCGCGGCGGCGACTCACCGCTCCCGCGCACGCGCGCCCGCGCGCTGCGCACCGACGCGCGCGTCC
>NZ_JAWSTH010000101.1:0-23341 GCF_033542075.1 Conexibacter stalactiti | reverse complement strand
CGCGCCGCGGTGCGGCCGCCTCACGGCAGCCGCGCCGGCACCGGCGTCGCGGCGCGGCGACCAGCGACGCCGACCGTGCGGGCGTAGGAGGCGCGCAGCTCGCCCGCGTCGGCGAGCCGCGCGCGCAGCGCGTCGCCGACCGGCAGCACCGCGTAGTCGGGGTGGCGGACCCAGGTCGGGATGTAGGTGACGCGGCGCACGCGCGTGCGGCGCGGCCGGTCGCGGTCGACGACGAGGTGCAGTTGCGCCAGCAGTCCGTCCTGCGCGCCCGGGGCGCAGCACGCCGGCGTCTGGTTGGAGATCAGGTTGCCCTCGCCGAAGACGACCGGCTTGCCCCGCACGCGGGCGATCGGCTGGACGACGTGGGCGTGCTGCCCGACGACCGCGGTGATCGCCGGCGAGCGGGTCAGCACGCCCGCCAGCTCGCGCTGGAACGCGCTCGGCCGCGACGAGTACTCCTCGCCCCAGTGCAGGTGGACGAGCACGACGTCGGCGCCGTGGCGGCGCGCGCGACGGGCGTCGGCGACGATCCGGCGGGCGCTCGCGAGGTTGACCGACCACGGGTGCGGCGCCGGGATCCCGTTCGTCATCTCGGTGTAGGCGAGCAGCGCGACGCGCACGCCGTGACCGGCGTCGAGCAGCAGCGTGCGGCGCGGACCGCGCGGTGTCGCGAACGAGCCGGTGTGGCGGATGCCGGCGCGGTCGAGCGTCGCCAGCGTCGCGGCGATCCCGCCCTGGCCCTGGTCGAGCGTGTGGTTGGAGGCGGTCGTGCAGGCGTCCCAGCCGGTCGAGCGGATCGCCCGCGCCAGCGCTGGCGGGGCGTTGAAGACCGGGTAGCCGCTCGGCGGCGCGTGCGTCATCGGCGTCTCGACGTGGCAGATCGCCAGGTCCGCTCTGCGCACGTACGGCCGCACGTAGCGCAGCAGCGGCGCGAAGTCGTAGCCGTCGCCGCCACCGAGCGCCGCCGCGCGCTGCCAGACGGGACTGTGGATCAGGAAGTCGCCGCTCGCGAGGATCGTCAGCCGCACCGGTCTGCGCGGCCGCGGTCTCGGCTGCGGCCGGGCCGGCCGAGCCGTCACGGTCGGCGGCGGCACGTCCGTCGTCGCGCCGGTCACCGAGGCGCCGCCGCAGCCGGCGGCGGCGGCGCACAGCATGGCCAGCGCCACGAGCGGGAGGGGGCGAGCACGCACCGCCACAGTCTCGCCGCTCCGGAAGACGGGACGACGCGGGGGCGAAGAATTCTGGCGCCGGCATCGCGGCTCTGGCACAATGGCGGGAGCGCCATGTCTTCCAGCGACCGTACGACCGACGCCCTCACCGTGGCCGGCACCTATGCCGGCTATGCGTCGTACGTCAGCTTCTGGCGCGACTCCGCCTGGCGATTTATCTAGGCGTCCGGCCGCACCCATCGCGTTTCGCCCACCCGTGGTGGGCCCCTCGCGAAGTCGGACGCCGCAGCACCCGTCGCCACCACGCCGGCACGCTCCGTGCCCGCCCGTTCCGTAGATTTCCAGGCCGAGAGGACCCACTGATGATGATCGTGATGAAGCAGGACGCGACCGAAGACGAGATCCAGGCCGTCGTCGACCGTGTCGAGGGCGTCGGCGCCCGCACCCACCGCATCAACGGCGACGAGCTGACGGTGCTCGGCGTGCTCGGCGACCGCGAGCACGTGATGCGGCTCGAGCTGGAGGGTGCAGCCGGGGTCGACAAGCTGGTCCCGATCCTCAAGCCCTACAAGCTCGCCTCCTCGCAGATCCGACACGGCGAGCCGAGCGTCTTCGAGATCGGCGGTCGCAAGATCGGCGGCTCGAACTTCGCGCTGATCGCCGGCCCCTGCACGGTCGAGTCACGCGAGCAGACGCTCGGCACCGCCCACACCGTCGCCGCCGCCGGCGCGACGCTCTTCCGCGGCGGCGCCTACAAGCCGCGCACCTCGCCGTACGCCTTCCACGGCCTCGGCGTCGAGGGTCTGAGGCTGCTCGCGGAGGCGAAGGCGGAGACCGGGATGCCGATCGTCACCGAGCTGATGGACGTGCGCGACCTGGAGCCGGTGCTCGAAGTCGCCGACGTGATCCAGATCGGCGCGCGCAACATGCAGAACTACACGCTGCTGACCGAGCTCGGCCGCGCCGGCCGCCCGGTGCTGCTCAAGCGCGGCCTCTCGGCGACGCTGGAGGAGCTGCTGAACGCCTCCGAGTACATCCTCAAGGAGGGCAACGAGCACGTCCTCCTGTGCGAGCGCGGCATCCGCACGTTCGAGACCGCCTACCGCTTCACGCTCGATCTGACCGCCGTCCCGGTGCTGAAGGAGCTGACGCACCTGCCGGTGATCGTCGACCCCTCGCACGCCGCCGGCCGGCGCGACCTCGTCCAGCCGCTGTCGCTGGCGGCGGCCGCGGTCGGCGCCGACGGCATCATCGTCGAGGTCCACCCGAACCCCGACGAGGCGATCTGCGACGGTCCGCAGCAGCTCGTCGCCGACGAGTTCGCCGCCTACGCGGAGAAGGTCGGGCAGGCGGCCGCGGTCGCCGGCAAGACGATTTCGACCCTCGCCGCGGCGGCGTAGGGGAGGCGCGAGCAGCTTGCGGGCGGCGATCATCGGCGTGGGCCTGATCGGAGGATCGATCGGGCTCGCCGTCCGCGAGCGGCTCGGCGCCGACGTGACCGGGTGGGATCCCTCGCCCGGCGTGCTCGACGCCGCCTGCGCCCATGGCGCGCTCGACCGCGGCGCCGACAGCATCGCGGCGGCCGTCGCGGAGGCGGAGGTCGTCTTCGTCGCCGCGCCGGTCGGGCAGCTGCCAGCGACGCTCGCCGAGGTCCTGCGCGCCGCGCCGCACGACTGCGTCGTGACCGACGTCGGCTCGACGAAGCGCAGCGTCGTCGCCGCGATCGACGATCCCCGCTTCGTCGGCGGCCACCCGCTCGCGGGCGCCGAGACGGCCGGCGTCGAGCATGCCCGCGGCGACCTCTTCCAGGACGCTGTCTGGTACCTGACGCCGACCGAGGCGACGACCGGGACCGGCTTCGAGCGGCTGCACAGAGCGCTGCGCGGCCTCGGCGCGAGACCGACGACGATCGACGCGGCGACCCACGACACGATGCTGGCGGCCGTCAGCCACCTGCCGCACGTCGTCGCCAACGTGCTCGTCGCGCAGGCGGCACGGGCGCTGGAGGAGGAGTCCGAGCAGCTGCCGGCGACCGGCCCGAGCTTCCGCGACGCGACCCGCGTCGCCGGCGCCAACAGCGCGATCTGGACGGACATCTACCTCGCCAACCGCGACGCGCTGATCGAGCGGATCGACGACGCGACGCGCCGCCTGGCAGAGTTCCGCGCGCTGCTGGAAGCGGCCGACGCCGACGGCGTGACGGCGTGGAACGACGGCGCGCGCGCCGATCGCCAGCGGCTGCTGGAGGCGCAGCTGGCCGGCGGACCGCTGCACGAGCTGCGCGCGTCGGTGCCGAACGAGCCGGGCGTGATCGCGCGGCTGGCGCTGGAGCTGGGACGCGCGGGCGTCAACATCACCGACATGGCGCTGTACCCGGCGCCGAACCAAGCGGAGGGCGTCGTGGCATTGTGGATCGCAGGGGACGAGCCGGCGGAGCGCGCGCTGGCGCTGGTGGAGCAGCTCGGCTTCCCGGTGGCTGAGGCGTGAGATGACGACCGTTCGCTTCGATCCCGCCCCCGCCGGCCTGAAGGGCACGCTGCGCGTCCCGCCGGACAAGTCGATCTCGCACCGCTCGGCGATCTTCGCCGCGATGGCGCCCGAGCCGGTCCGCGTGCGCAACTACCTCGACGCCGCCGACACCAACTCGACGCTCGCGGCGGTCGAGAAGGTCGGCGCGCTGGTCGAGCGGCGCGGCGGCGGCGAGCTGGTGATCCGCGGGACGGGCCTGCGCGAGCCGCACCCCGCCGACGGCCCGATCGACGTCGGCAACGCCGGCACGCTGATGCGGCTGCTGCCCGGCTGGCTGGCGGCGCAGCCCGGCCAGCGCTGGACCTTCGACGGCGACAGCTCGATCCGCAGACGGCCGGTCGACCGGATCGCCGACCCGCTGCGCCAGATGGGCGCGACGATCGAAGCGACGAACGAGCGCTTCCCGCCGTTCACGCTCCACGGCGCCGAGCTGCGCGGAATCGAGTACGTGATGCCGGTCGCCAGCGCGCAGGTCAAGTCGTGCGTGCTGATCGCCGGGATGAACACGGCCGAGCCGACGACCGTCGTCGAGCCGGCGCCGAGCCGCGATCACACCGAGCGGATGCTGGCGGCGGCCGGCGTGCCGATCACGCGTGACGGCGTGCGCGTCACGGTCGGCCGCGTCGACGAGCTGGGCCTCGACCACGTCGACGTCCCCGGCGACGCCTCCAGCGCCGCCTTCTGGGTCGCCGCGGCCGTGCTCGTGCCGGGCTCGCGGATCGTGCTGGAGGACGTCAACGTCAACTGGACGCGGACCGGCTTCCTGCGGATCGTCGAGCGGATGGGCGGGATCGTGCTCGGCGACCTGGAGCCGCACGGCGCCTTCACGCCCGGCGAGCCGGTCTCGGAGCTGGACGTCGCGCACGGCCCGCTGCGCGGCACGACGGTCGACGCCGAGGAGGTCCCGCTGGCGATCGACGAGCTGCCGCTCGTCGCGCTGCTGGGCTGCTTCGCCGAGGGCGAGACGGTCGTGCGCGGCGCGCAGGAGCTGAAGGTGAAGGAGTCCGATCGGATCGCGACCGTCGTCGACGGCCTCGGCGCGCTCGGGGCCGACATCGAGGCGACCGACGACGGCTTCGTCGTGCGCGGCACGGGCGGCCTGCGCGGCGGCCGCATCGGCTCGCACGGCGACCACCGCCTCGCGATGCTCGGCGCGATCGCCGGCCTCGCCTCGCGCGAGGGGGTCGAGGTCGACGGCATGGAGGCCGCGGCCGTCTCCTACCCGGGCTTCACGGCCGACCTCGCGACCCTGCTGGCGCGCTGATGGTCGTCGCGATCGACGGACCGGCCGGCGCCGGCAAGTCGACGGTCGCCAAGGCGGTCGCGGCGGCGCTCGGCTTCACCTACCTCGACACCGGCGCGATGTACCGCAGCGTCGGGCTGGCAGCCGCCGAGCGCGGCGTCGAGCCGGCGCAGATCGCCGGCGAGGTCACGATCGAGCTGGGCGAGCGGATCCTGCTCGACGGCCGCGACGTGACCGAGGCGATCCGCACGCCGGAGGCGTCGGAGGGCGCCTCGCGCGCCGCCGCTGACCCGGCCGTGCGGCGCGCGATGGTCGCCCAGCAGCAGCGGATCGTGGCGAGCGGCGACTGGGTCGCGGAGGGTCGCGACATCGGCACCGTCGTCGCGCCCGAGGCGGCCGTGAAGGTCTTTCTGACCGCCAGCGCCGAGGAGCGCGCGCGCCGTCGCGCCGCCCAGATCGGCGCCGACGTCGCGACCGTGCTGGCCGAGCAGACGATCCGCGACGAGCGCGACTCGACGCGTGCGGTCGATCCGCTGACGGTCGCCGCCGACGCGGTCGAACTCGACACGACGGGCCTCAGCCTGGAGGATGTGGTGGCGCGTGTGTCCGCGCTCGTCGCCGACCACCGGGAGCAGTGATGCGCCGAATCAGCCTCATCGCCACCGTCGTCACCGTCCTCGTCGTGCCGTTCGCGCTCGTCGCGACGGCCTCCGCCGCGGTCCGCGTCGTCGAACCGGCGAGAGCGTTCAGACGCCAGATCACGGCGGTCAAGAGACACACGAAGATCGGCGTGCTGCTGCCCGACAGGGTCGCGATCGACGTGCCGAGCGGCCACGGGGTCGAGGTCAAGTGGTCGTCCAACCGCAGAACCTGGACGATCGCGCTGGGGATCGGCCCGCGCTGCGGCGGCGCCAACGCCTGCTTCGTCGGCGAGTTCACCGCGACGCGCGGCGAGCAGCCCGCCTTCACGCGCAGAGTGCGGCTGCACGGCGGCGTGACCGGCTACTACAAGCCCTCGACGTGCGGTGCCTCCTGCTCGCCGCCGCAGCTCCAGTGGAGAGTCGGCGACGTCCTCTACGACGTCCAGTTCCGCGCCGCGGGCAGAGGCAGCGACCGCGCCAAGCTGGTCGCGATCGCCGACAGCGCCCTCGCCGCCGGCCCGCGCTGAAGCTCGTGGGCGAGTTATGCTCGCGGCATGACTCATGAAGTCGGCACAGAGGGCCGATCCCGCCGCGGACAGGCGATGAGCGATCCTTCGAGCGCTGATCCCACCGTTCGTGAGCCGTCCTGCCGTGATGCCGATCTCGCGCCCTCGACGGCGACGAAAGCCGAGATCCTCGCCCGGTTGATCGGCTCGCTTGACGATGGCGGGCCGAGCGCCACCGACATCCTGCTCGCAGAGCGCCGTCTCGATCGCCAGCGCGAAGATCGCAAGCTCGGGTTCGACTCTTGAGCACGCCCGAGGTGCGAGGGCGCGCGGTGCCGGCCGGCGTTCCGCGCATCGCCGAGATCAAGGCGCGCGGCGGACTCTCCTATCCTGACGCCTTCTGCGTGGCGACCGCCCTGCGTCATCGCGCCCCCCTGTACACCGGCGACCCCGAGATCATCAAGCTCGGCGCCGACATCGAAGTGATCGATCTGAGGAGCACCGCATGAAGGTCGCCGTCGTCGGCTACCCCAACGTCGGCAAGTCGTCGCTCGTGAACCGGCTGACGCAGACGCGCGAGGCCGTCGTGCACGAGCGGCCGGGCGTCACGCGCGACCGCAAGGAGCTCCCGACGGAGTGGAACGGGCGCAGATTCACGCTGATCGACACCGGCGGCGTCGACCTCGACGATCGCGACGAGATGCAGCGCTCGATCCAGGAGCAGGCGCGCGCGGCGCTCGCCGACGCGCAGCTGGCGCTGTTCGTCGTCGACGCGCAGGCCGGCATGCGGCCGGGCGACCAGGAGATGGCCGACCTGCTGCGGCGCGGGAGAGTGCCGGTGATCCTCGCCGCCAACAAGGTCGACTCGGTCAAGGACGTGACGCTCGCGGCCGAGTTCTACGCGCTCGGCTTCGGCGACCCGGTCGCCGTCTCGGCGGCGCAGGGCCTCGGCACCGGCGACCTGCTCGACCGCGTCGTCGACCGCCTGCCCGACGAGAAGGAGATCGAGGAGGACGAGGACCTCGTCCGCCTCGCGCTGATCGGCCGCCCGAACGTCGGCAAGTCCTCGCTCGTCAACCGCATGCTCGGCAGCGACCGCGTGATCGTCTCCGACGTCGCCGGCACGACCCGCGACGCGATCGACCTCCCCTTCACCTACGAGGGCCGCAGACTGATCCTCGTCGACACCGCCGGCATGCGCCGCCAGGCGAAGGTCGGTGACTCGATCGAGTACTACACGGCGCTGCGCTCGCGTCGCGCCGCCGAGCGCGCCGACGTCGCGCTCGTCGTCTGCGACGCGCAGGACGGCGTCACCGCGCAGGACCTGCGGATCGCCGAGCTGGCGATGCAGTCGGGCTGCGCGACCGCGCTGGTGCTGAACAAGTGGGACCTGACCGGCGGCGAGGACGAGCCCGAGTTCGACCTCGACCACGAGCGCGCCCGCGTCAACAACAAGCTGCGGCTGCGCCCGCGCGTGCTGACGACGAGCGCCTTGACCGGCCGCCACATCCACCGCCTGCTGATCGAGGCGTTCGCGCTCGCCGACCGCACCTCCGGCCGCGTGCCGACGCCGCAGCTGAACCGCTTCCTCTCCGACATCCAGGAGATCCGCCAGCCGCCCGCGAAGCAGAACCACCGCCTCAAGCTGATCTACATGACGCAGACGGCCGAGCGGCCGCCGCGCTTCTCGATCCAGGTCAACTCGCGCAGCCGCGTCACGCGCGACTACGCCTACTTCATCGAGAACCGCCTGCGCGAGCGCTACCGCTTCGAGGGGATCCCGCTGATCATCGACTTCGTCGAGCGGCGCGAGCGGCGCGGCGAGAGACAGGGCCGGCCGGCGCGCGGCGAGAGCCGTCGCGACCGCGCCAAGGCGCGCGATGGCGGCGGCGAGGTCGAGGGCGGCGTCTTCGACAGCTTCGACGACTGACGCCCGCGTCTGAGAGGATCGCCGGGCGCATGAGCACGGCGAGGAGAGCAACACCGCGGCGACGGCCGCTGCCGCCGGTCCTGCGCGACTGGCGCGCCGGCGTCGGCCTGCTCGCGTTGATCGTGGCGGTCGTGGCGCTGATCGCCTTCAGCGGCGGCTCCGGCGAGCACGACGGTCCGCCCGCGAGCGACGCCGCGGCGCTCGTACCGGCCGACGCGCTCGCCTTCCTGCATCTCTCGACCGACGGCGACCGCGCCCCGGTCCAGCGCGCCCTGGCGCTGGCGCGGCGGCTCGGCGCCGAGTCGACGCTGCAGGACCAGCTCGGCGGTCTGCTCGGCGGCGGGGACGGCGCGACGCCGGTCGACTTCGACCGCGACGTGCGGCCGTGGCTCGGCGCCGAGGCGGCGCTGGCGCTGACCGACGAGGGGAGAGGGACCGCCGGCTCGCTGCTGCTGCTGTCGGTCACCGACGAGGAGGGCGCGCGCGACTACCTCGCCCGCACCGCCGGCCCCGCCAGACGTGGCAGATACGAGGGCACGGCGACGGCGAGCTACGGCAACGGGACGGTCTCGGCCTTCGTCGGCGGCTTCCTCGCCGTCGGCCAGCAGGCGACGGTGCGCGGCGCGATCGACCGCGAGCGCGGGGCGAAGGGCGCCAGAGCGCTCGCCGACGACGCCGACTACCGCCGCGCCACGGCCGGCCAGCCGCGGGAGCGCGCGCTCGATGCGTACGCGACCGTCGACGGCGTGCGGCGGCTGCTGGCGCCGGCGAGCGGCCTGCTCGGCATCGCCGGCACGCTGCTCGACCAGCCCGGGCTGCGCGCGACGGGGCTGTCGCTGAGCGCCGAGGAGCACGCCGCGCGGATGCGCATCACGACCGTGCTCGACCCGAGAGGGCGAACGCGGCCGGCGACCTTCACGCCGACGCTCGCCGGCTCGATCCCGGCCGACGCGATCGCCTACCTCGGCTTCCCGGGCCTGGAGCGGGCGGCGCCGCTGCTGCTCAGCCTCGGCGGGCTCGGCGGCGCGGGCGCGGCCGGCTCCGCGCAGGGCGGCGCCGCGGGCCTCGCCGGCGACACCGCCGCGCTGCTGTCGCAGGCCGGCAGACTGCTCGCCGCCGACGGCGTCGTCTTCGCCCGCGACGTGCTGCCGCTGTTCGGCGGCGAGGTCGCGATCGTCGCGGTCCCGGTCGACGGCACGCCGCAGCTGGCGCTGCTGGCACGCGTCGGCGACACGGCCAGAGCGGCCGCCGGGCTGCGCAGACTGGAGCCTGCGATCGCGAGACTGTTCACGCCCGCGGGCGGCGAGGCGCCGACCTTCGCCGACGCCAAGGCCGGCGGAGTCGCCTCGCGCCGGTTGGAGAGCGGCGAGGGCTTCGAGGTCGACTACGCGCTCAGCAGAGGGACGCTCGCCGTCTCGACCAGTCAGGCCGCGCTCGCCGCCGTCGTGCGCCCGAGAGGCTCGATCGACGGCAACACAGAGTACAAGGCGGTAATCGGGCGGGCGGGGGATGTCCAATCAGAGTTGACCTCGATAGTCTTCTTTGACTTCAGCCAGCTCCTCAGCCTTTTCGAGCCGCTGGGATTGACCTCTGATTCGGGCCTTGGCGCGGATCTTCAGCGCATCGGCGCGGTCGGTCTCACGTCGACTGGCGGGGAGGCACAAACGACCGCGGAGCTGACGTTCGAGATCCCATGAGCACCTTTAGCGACAACGAGTTCCTGTTCACGTCGGAGTCCGTGACCGAAGGTCACCCGGACAAGATCGCCGACCAGATCTCCGACGGCGTCCTCGACGCCGTTCTCAAGGACGATCCCTACGGCCGTGTTGCCTGCGAGACGCTCGTGAACACCGGCCTCGTCGTGGTGTCGGGGGAGATCTCGACCTCGACCTACGTCGACATCCAGGAGATCGCGCGCGAGACGATCCGCAAGATCGGCTACGTCGACGGCAACCTCGGCTTCAGCGCCGACTCCGTCGCGGTCCTCAACGCGATCGACAGACAGTCGGCCGACATCGCGCAGGGCGTCGACGCCTCGCACGAGTCCCGCACGGACGCCAACGACGACGACAAGCTTGATCTTGCCGGCGCCGGCGACCAGGGCATGATGTTCGGCTACGCCACGCGCGAGACCGACGAGCTGATGCCGCTGCCGATCGCGCTCGCCCACAAGCTGGCGAAGCGGCTGGCGGACGTGCGCAAGGCCGACACGCTCAACTACCTGCGTCCGGACGGCAAGACCCAGGTCTCCGTGCGGTACCGCGACGGCAAGCCGGTCGAGATCGAGAAGCTGCTGATCTCGACGCAGCACGCCGAGGGCGCCGAGTCCCTCATCCCGGACGACCTCTGGGAGCACGTCGTGCTGCCGGTCCTGCCGAAGGACCTGTTCGACGAGGGCAAGCTCCGCAAGGAGTTCCTCGTCAACCCGACCGGTCGCTTCGTGATCGGCGGTCCGGTCGGCGACGCCGGCCTCACCGGCCGCAAGATCATCGTCGACACCTACGGCGGTGCCGCGCGTCACGGCGGCGGCGCCTTCTCCGGCAAGGACCCGTCGAAGGTCGACCGCTCGGCCGCGTACGCCGCCCGCTACGTCGCCAAGAACGTCGTCGCGGCCGGCCTCGCCGACCGTGCCGAGGTCCAGGTCGCGTACGCGATCGGCGTCGCGCACCCGGTCTCGGTGATGGTCGAGACGTTCGGCACCGAGAAGATCGGCCGCGCGAAGATCGAGCAGCTCGTCCGCGAGCACTTCGACCTCCGCCCGGGCGCCTTCCGCGAGTACCTCGACCTGCATCGCCCGGTCTACCAGAAGACCGCCGCCTACGGCCACTTCGGCCGCGAGGACGCGGACTTCACGTGGGAGAAGACCGACAAGGCCGAGGCCCTCCGCGACGCCGCCGGCCTCGCCGGCGCGGCCGCGTAGCGACCCAGCCCCACCACAGCAGTCCGCCTTGTTTCGACGGGCGCCTTCCGGGGCGCCCGTCGTCGTTCCAGCGTCAAGACAACTGGACGCTGACGAGTGTAGTGTCAACTTTTAAGCGCTAAAGTTGACACTCGTGCCAGCCGACCCGCTCAAAAAAGCCCGATAGGGGCATTGGTGCCGGTGCTCGCGCCCGATGGATCGGGTGGACGCGCATTCCTGCCCGATCCGCTGCCACGCGACGTGACGCTCTCGACCGCGACGTGGACGGCGGTCAACGAGGCGACGGCGGCGCTCGCGCGGCTCGACGGGGCCGCCCGGCAGTTGCCGGACGCGTCGCTGCTGCGACATCCGGCGGTACGGCGCGAGGCGCAGAGTACGAGCGCGCTGGAGGGCACGTACGCGCCGCTGCCGGAAGTGCTTGCGGCCGACGCGGACGACCGGGCCCATCTCGGATCGGAGCTCTTCGAGGTGCTGAACTTCGAAGATGTCGCGGAGCTGGCGTTCTCCTGGCCGGAAGAGCGCCGTTTGACGCTCGCGATGCTGGGCGAGCTGCAGCGGACGCTCGTTCAGGGCACCAGCGGAGCGCTGCCGGACGCCGGTGGCCTTCGCGACCGCCTCGTGATGATCGGAGCGCGCGGCGCGCGGCTCGACAGCGCCCGCTTCGTCCCACCTCCGCCGGGTGACCAGCTTCGCAGCGGCGTCGAGGCGTTGCTCGACTGGTTCAACGATCCACCGTCATTGCCCACGGTCGTTCAGGCGGCGATGACGCACTACCAGTTCGAGAGCTTGCATCCGTACTCGGATGGCAACGGGCGCATCGGTCGACTGCTCGTGATCGTCCAGTTGATGCGCGGAGCGGTGATCCGAGAACCGTTGCTCGTCGTCTCACCATGGTTCGAAGCGCGGCGCCCGCAGTACCAGGACGCATTGCTCGAACTCAGCCGCAGCGGTGACTGGAGTTCGTGGATCGGCTTCTTCGCGGAAGGGATCGCCGCCTCTGCGACCGAGTCGGGCCAGAAGGTCGAGGCGCTGGTCGCGCTTCAGCAGGAGCTGCGGCTGCGCGTCCGCGAAGGCGGCAAGCGCGGTGCGACCGAACGGCTCGCGAGCGACCTGATCGGACTGCCGTACGTCGACACGACACAGGTCGCGGAGCGTTGCAACCTGTCGCGGCAGGGGGCGGCGAACACGGTGAGAGCGCTCGTCGACCTGGGGATCTTGGAGGCGGTCGGCGCGGTGGGACGCGCGACGCTCTACCGCGCGCCCGACGTGACGCGGATCCTGGAGGACTGAGCCGGCGGGCTCACAGACCGCCGGGCGACAGCTCGTCGCCGCGCGTGCCGTGGGCGGCCTCGCGCTCGCGGTGCGCTCTGTCGACGGCGCGCACGACCTGCTCGGGGTTGGCGATGCCGCGGAAGGTGAACTCGGAGTCGTCGGCACCCGCGGTGTCGAAGTCGACCTGGCCGACGCGCAGGATGCGGTCGAGCAGCGTCTGGTCGGTGTTGACGTTCTGCACGCGCTCGACCCGCGTCTGCTGCATGTGCTTCGACAATATGCCGCGCTCGATCGTCAACCGCTGGTTGGTGATCGTGTACGTCGTCGAGAAGCGGAAGAGGAAGCCGGCGAGGATCACGCCGCCCTCCAGGACGAGGAACGTGACGATCGTGATCGCGAGGCTGAAGCCGCTGCCGATGACGGTCACGAGCGCCGCGATGGCGGCGCCGACGAGCGCGACGAGCGCCCCACGCACGTAGAAGCTGAGCGTCCCTCGCCACGAGGGATGCCCGGCGTAGATCACGTGCTCTTCTCTATGCAGCTCGAGTGCCATGCGCGGGAGCGTACTGCTCCGCGCGGCGGTCGATCGCACCGGTGGGCTCGCCGCGCGCGCGGCCAGCTCTGCCCGCTGCCGCCGTTGCGTCTACCTTGAGGGGCCGTGCCGCCGATCGCCCGCATCGAACCGCTCACGACCGCGCGCGCGTTGCGGGGCCCGTTCGACTACAGACTGCCGCCGGAGCTGGCCGGCGTGGAGGTCGGATCGCTGCTGGTCGTGCCGTTCGGCGGCCGTGACCTGCTCGGCGTCGTCGCGGAGCTGGCCGACACGACCGACGTGCCGGAGGAGAAGCTGGCGGAGCCGAGAGCGGTGCTCGAACCCGGCGTGCCGGCGGAGCTGGTCGGCCTCGCGCGCTGGATCGCCGACGAGTACTGCTCGACGCCGGCGCGCGCGCTCGGGCTGGTGCTGCCGCCGGGCGCCGGCCGCTCGACGAGACCGCGCGTCAGAACCCGTCACGTGCTCGTCGCGGAGCTGAGCGCCAGCGGCCGCCTCGCGCTCGCGCTCGCCGCCGACGGCGCGCCGCTGCCGGGCGAACCGGCGCCGGGCGCCTCCAACGGCGACGGCTCAGCAGCAGGCACCGCCGCCAGAGCGCCCCGCCTCACCCCCAAGCAGCACACCGTCCTCTCGACGCTCGCGACCGCCGGGCCGCTGCCGGCCGCGCAGACCGGCGCCGACCACGGCTCGCTCAGACGGCTCGCCGAGCGCGGGCTGCTGGTGCTGGAGCGGCGCGAGCAGCGCCGCCGGCCGGTCCACGCGACCGTTGGCGCCCGCAACGGCGGCGCGCCGCCGCGGCTGACCGCCGAGCAGGAGGCGGCGCTGGAGCCGCTCGTCGCAGCGCTGGAGGCGCCCGACGGCACGCTCAACCCGGCCGAGCGGCGCTTCCTGCTGCACGGCGTGACCGGCTCGGGCAAGACCGAGGTCTACCTGCAGGCCGCCGCGGCGGCGCTGGCGGCCGGCAGAAGCGTGATCGTGCTGGTGCCGGAGATCGCGCTCGCGCCGCAGACCGTCGGCCGCTTCCAGGCGCGCTTCGGCGACACCGTCGCGGTGCTGCACTCGCAGCTCGGCCAGGGCGAGCGCTACGACGAGTGGATGCGGCTGCGGCGGGGGGAGGCGCGCATCTGCGTCGGCCCGCGCTCGGCCGTCTTCGCGCCGCTGACCGACGTCGGCCTGATCATCGTCGACGAGGAGCACGAGCCGGCGTACAAGCACGAGGGCGACCCGCGCTACGACGCCCGTCGCGTCGCCGCCCGCCGCGCCCACGACGAGGGCGCGGTGCTGCTGAGCGGCAGCGCCACGCCCCGACCGGAGTCGGTCCACGCGCTGCGGCGGCTGCGCATCACCAGACGTGTGGACGGCCGTCCACTGCCGCCGGTCGAGATCCTCGACATGCGCGACGCGCGCCATCCGCTCCACCCGGTCACGCGGGAAGCGCTCGCGGACGTGCGGCGCGCCGGCCGCAAGGCGATCGTGCTCGTCAACCGCCGCGGCTGGTCGAACTTCCTCTCGTGCCGCTCCTGCGGCAAGGTCTGGCAGTGCCCGCAGTGCGACGTCGCACTCGTGCTGCACCGCAGCCAGCGGGCCGTCTCCTGCCACCACTGCGGCCACAGCGAGCGGGTCCCGTCGGGCTGCCCCGACTGCGGCTCGGTCTCGCTCGCGCGCCACGGCTCCGGCACCGAGCGGATCGAGCAGGAGCTGATCGAGGCGATCGGCGATCCCGGCTTCCCCGTCTTCCGCCTCGACGCCGACACGACCGCGACGAAGGGTGCGATCGCACGCGCGCTCGTCAGATTCGACGCCGCCCCGGCCGGCGTGCTGGTCGGCACGCAGATCGTCGCCAAGGGCCACGACTTCCCCGACGTGACGCTCGGCGTCGTGCTCGACGCCGACCAGACGCTGCGCTTCCCCGACTTCCGCGCCGACGAGCGGACCTTCTCGCTGATCGCCCAGCTGGCCGGCCGCGCGGGCCGCGGCGAGCACGGCGACGGGCGCGTGCTGGTGCAGACGCTGGCGGTCGAGGAGCGCGCGATCCTCGCCGCCGCCGCGCACGACAGCGACGGCTTCCTCGCCGGCGAGCTGGCCCGCCGCGAGCTGCTGCGCTACCCGCCCTTCGCCTCGTTGATCAGGGTCGTCTGCTCCGCCGAGCAGCTCGCCGACGCGCATGCCGCCGCCGAGGCCGTCGCGAGACTGGTCGACGCGCCGGGGGCGCAGGTGCTCGGCCCCGCGCCGCTCTTCAGACTGCGCGGCAGAGAGCGCAGCCAGCTCGTGATCAAGGCGACGCAGCGCCGCGCCGCGGTGCAGTCGGTCGCGGCGGCGGTCGACGCCGTCGCGCGCACGCCGATCGGCCGCAGAGCGAGCCTGTCGGCCGACGTCGATCCGCAGTAGCGAGCGCCCGCCCGGCGCCGCCGCGCGCCCGGTGCGGCGCCCCTTCTAGAATCACGGTCCCATGGCTGAGCGAGACGACACCGACAACGAGACCGAGATCGGCGAGGCGCCGCGCCTCGACCCCGAGACGGCGGCCCGCCGCCATGCCGCGCTGGCCTACGTCAGACAGTTCGGCGACCCCGTGCTGAAGAGCAAGGCGATGCCGGTCACGCAGTTCGACGACGAGCTGCGCGCCCAGATCGAGGGGATGGGCGAGATCATGGAGGACTCGCTCGGGATCGGGCTGGCGGCGACGCAGCTCGGCAAGCTCAACCGCGTGCTCGTCTACCGCGTCGAGCAGGACTCGCCGGTGATCGCGCTCGTCAACCCCGAGCTGGAGTGGAGCGGGGAGGAGCTGGAGGCGGCCGAGGAGGGCTGCCTCAGCCTGCAGGGCGTGCTGGTCGAGGTCGAGCGGCCCGTCAACGTCCGCGTCAGAGCGCTCGACGACAACGGCGAGCCGCTGACGATCGAGGCGAGCGGCCTCGAGGCGCGCGTGATCCAGCACGAGATGGACCACCTCGACGGTGTCCTGATCCTCGACCGCACCTCGCGCTCGGAGCGCAAGCAGGCGATGAAGATCCTCCGCGAGCGCGAACGTGAGCGCGCCGGCGAGCCGGTCTGACGCGCCCGTGCGAACCGTCTATCTCGGCACCTCCGACTTCGCCGCCGCGATCCTGCGGCGGCTGGCCGACAGCCCGCACCGCCCGCAGCTGGTCGTGACGCGGCCCGACCGCCCGAAGGGGCGCGGCCGCAGACTGCAGTCCCCGCCGGTCGCCGACGCCGCGCGCGAGCTGGGGATCGAGCTGGACCAGCCGGCCGACGTCAACGGCGAGGAGGCGCGCGCCCGCATCGCCGTGGCTGAGCCCGAGGCGGTGATCGTCTGCGCCTTCGGCGCGCTGATCAAGGAGCCGCTGCTGAGCGAGCACGAGATCGTCAACGTGCACCCGTCGCTGCTGCCGCGCTGGCGCGGCGCGGCGCCGCTGGAGCGGGCGATCATCGCCGGTGACGAGGAGACCGGCGTCGCGATCATGCGCCTCACCGCCGGCCTCGACAGCGGGCCGGTCTCGCTGCTGGAGCGGACGCCGATCGAGCCGCGCGACACCTACGGCACGCTCGCGGCACGGCTGGAGGCGATCGGCGGCGACCTGCTCGTGCGCGCGCTGAGCGAACGCCCGCCGTACGTCGAGCAGAGCGAGGAGGGGCTCACCTACGCCGAGAAGCTCGGCCCCGAGGACCGCACGCTCGACCCGCTGCGCGACGACGCCGACCAGCTTGACCGCGTCGTGCGCGCGCTGACGCCGCACGTCGGCACGCGCGTGGCGCTGCCCGCGCAAGCGGACGCCCAGCCCGAGTTCCTCGGCGTGGTGGAGGCGCGCCCGCTCGGGGCGCCCGGCGATGCGGCGCCCGACGGCGCTGCGGAGACGCCTGCCGCGCCCGCCCCCGGCACCTTCGCCGCCGACGGCGACCGCCTGCTGCTCGGCGCCGCCGGCGGCACCGCCCTGGAGCTGCTGCAGGTCCAGCCGCCCGGCAGAAGAGCGATGCGGGCCGCCGACTACCTGCGCGGCCGCGGCCTGCCCGGCGCCTGAGCGGCGAACACCGTGAAGCTACTGGTCTGCTGGACCAGCAACTTCACGGTCATCCAGCGGCACCGCGGCGCGGAAGCCGAACATCGCCGACAGCAGCAGCGCGGGGACCCCGATCGCGTGCGCCCAGCCGGCGTCGGCGACCGTCAGGAAGCCGAAGCCGATCACGGCGAAGCCGATCGCCAGGCGCGCCAGCAGGCCGGTGCGGGAGGCGGACAGCGCGGTGATCGGGGTCGGCGCGGCGACGACGCCGTCGGCGTCGGGCACACCGGGCGCGTGCCCGAGCGAGCCGCGCAAGGTCAAGGTGAAGAGCAGCCCCAGCGAGGGCAGCAGCACGACCGCGCCGGCCAGCGTCGCGACGACGACGGCGATCAGCGTGTCGTCGGAGGCGGCCGCCTGCTCGACCGTCAGGCCGGGCAGCAGCGTCGGCGACTGCGCGATCGCCCAGCCGCCGACGATCGCGGCGACCGCGACGGCGGCGCTGTAGCGCGACCACTCGTAGCGCCGCGCGCGCACCAGCAGGAGCGTCCCGAGCCCGGCGAGCGCCGAGACGATCACCGCGGCCAGGCCCGCGCCGGAGACGAGGTCGTCGAACAGCGCGCGCGTGTCGTCGCGCAGCACGACGAGCCCGCCGGCCGCCATCCCGCCCGCGACCAGGCCGGTGACGAGCGCGCGGACGCGGAATGCCTGCTCCATCTCGGCGTCGTCGTGGCGGGCCGCGTCGGCGGAGAGGTAGACGGCGGCGAGGTAGGCCGACAACGCGACCGCGAGCAGGCCGATCGTCAGCGAGGTCGGGTTGAGCCAGCTCGACCAGGGGTCGCCGGCGGCGTTGCCGACCGGCACGCGGCCGGAGGCGATCCCGCCGACGACGGTGCCGAGCGCGAACGGCGTCAGGATCGAGGCGATCGCGAAGACGCTGTCGATCACGCGCAGCTCGCGCGCTCTTGAGGTGCCGGCGCGCAGCGCGTAGGCGGCGCCGCGGAAGACGATCCCCAGCGCCGCGATGAAGAGCGGGATCGACAACGTCGAGGCGATCGACGCGAACGCCTCCGGGTAGCAGGTCCACATCACGACGAGCAGGAAGATCAGCCAGACGTGGTTGGCCTCCCACACCGGCGCCATCGACTCGTGCGCGTGCTCGCGGATCCGCGCGGCGCGCGGTCCGCGGCCGGCGACGAGCTGCCAGAAGCCGGCGCCGAAGTCCGCTCCGGCCAGCACGACGTAGAGCGCGAGCGCGACGAGCGAGAAGAGCAGCGGAAGCTCGTAGAGGTGCATCAGTGCAGCACCTCGGCGTCGTCGCCCAGCGGCGTGCGCGACAGCCGCAGCAGGATCCACGCGAGCGCCGCCAGCAGGCCGGCGTAGACGACCGCCAGCAGCGCGTAGCCGACCGGCACGCCGCCCGCTCCGGTGACCGCCTCGTTGGTGCGCATCACGCCGTAGACGACCCACGGCTGGCGTCCGACCTCGGTCACGATCCAGCCGCTGATCAGCGCGACGATCGCCGCCGGCCCGGCGAGCACGAGCGCGCGGTCGAACCAGACCGACTCCGGCAGCCGCTTCTTGCGCCAGCGGAAGAACAGCACGAGCGCCGCCAGCGCGGCGAGCCCGGTGCCGATCCCGACCATCGTCTGGAAGGCGAAGCGGATCGTGTTGATCGGGCCGGGCCGGTCGTCGGGCGGCACCGACGTGAGCCCTCTGACGGTCGCGTTCGGGTCGTGGTAGGAGAGGAACGACAGCAGCTTCGGTATCGAGATCCCCCACTCGATCTCGCCGGTGTCCTTGTCGTACCAGCCGAGGATGTGCTCGGGCGCGCCCTTCGTCGTGTCCTGCAGGCCCTCCAGCGCCGCCAGCTTGACCGGCTGGTGGGAGGCGACCTCGCGTGCCGCCCAGTCGCCGACGAGCAGCTGCACCGGCGCGGCGACGCAGGCGATCGTGAGCGGGATCGCGAGCGCGGTCCGCTCGTAGCGGCCCCAGCGCCCTCTCAGCTTGCCCCAGGCGTAGGCGCCGGCGAGCACGAAGCCGACGACGATGTAGGCGGCGACGTACATGTGGACCAGCTCGTGCCAGAAGAAGGTGTTGCCGAACAGCGCCGTCCACGGCTTCACGTTCGTGACCTCGCCGTTGACGAGGTCGAAGCCGCCGGGGTGGTTCATCCAGCCGTTGACGGCGATCACCATCGCGGCGCCGAGGATCCCGGTCAGGACGATCGGGATGCCGCTGGCGAAATGCCACTTCGGCGACATCCGGTCCCAGCCGTAGACGTAGATCCCGATGAAGATCGCCTCGAGGAAGAAGGCGAAGCCCTCGATCGCGAAGCCGAGCCCGAAGACGTCGCCGAAGGCGCCCATGAAGCCCGGCCAGAGGATTCCCAGCTCGAAGCTGAGGATCGTGCCGGTGACGACGCCGACGGCGAACAGCGCGACCATGATCCGCGACCAGCGGCGCGCCAGTCTGCGGTAGAGCGGGTCGCCGGTGCGCAGGTGCAGCCACTCGACGAACAGGATGATCGCGGGGAAGGCGACGCCGAAGCACGTCAGCGGGATGTGCACGGCGAACGACATCGCCTGCATCTGCCGGGCTTGGTCGAGGTGGTCCTGCTCGACGGGGGTCAGTTGGACCGCCGCGGTGATCATCTCGAACAGAGCCATCGCGGGGATCATGGCGTGCGCCGCGGCGGCGCACAACGGCGGGGTGCGTCAATGCGCTGCATCGGCGCGCAAATCGTGCGCGCTCCAACCCTGCCACGATGGTCGGGTGCCGCCCGTCGCGTCCGCCGTCTCGCCCGCCCGCCGGGTCGCCGCCACCGTGCTCCGGCGCGTTGAGGAGGACGGCGCCTACGCCGACCGCGCGCTCGCCGGCGAGGCCGTCCGCGCGAGACTCGAACCGCGCGAGTACGCCTTCGCGACGGCGCTCGCCTTCGGCGCCGTGCAGCGCCGCCGCACGCTCGACCACGTGATCGAGAGACTGGCGAGACGGCCGGTCGAGCAGCTCGACCCGGCCGTGCGCGACGCGCTGCGGCTGGGGCTGCTGCAGCTGCTGTTCTTCGACGGCGTCGCGCCGCATGCCGCCGTCGACCAGTCGGTCGAGCTGGCGAAGGCCGGCGGCGGCCACGGCTTCAAGCTCGTCAACGCCGTGCTGCGGCGGGCCGTGCGCGAGGGCCCGAAGCTCCTGAGCGGGCTCAACGACCGCAGACCGAGAGGAGCCGCGCTGCTGCACTCGGTGCCCGACTGGCTGGCGCGGCTGTGGTGGAACGCGCTCGGCCCCGACGACGCCCGCGCGCTGCTCGCGCACGTCAACGGCCCGGCCGAGACCGCGCTGCGCGTCAACACGCTCGTCGCCGAGCCGGCGGCGGTCGCGGCCGAGCTGGCGGAGCGGGGGATCGTGACGCGGCCGGCGGCGCTGGCGGGGGAGGAGCTGCCCGCGGGCCTCGTCGTCGACGGCGCCTTCGACCTGCGCGGCGACCCGTCGTTCGCGAGCGGCGCGCTCGTGGCGCAGTCGCGCGCGGCGACGCTGGCGGCGCAGCTGCTGGCGCCGGCGCCGGGGATGCGCGTGCTCGACCTCTGCGCGGCGCCGGGCGGCAAGACGACGCACCTGGCGGCGCTGGTGGAGGCGGGCGGAGCGGTCACGGCGGTCGAGCGCCATCCCGGCCGCGCGCAGGCGCTGCGCGAGACCTGCGCCCGCCTGCGCGCCGACGCGATCGTGACGGTCGAGACCGGCGACGCCGCCCAGCCGCGCGCCGACGGGCCCTTCGACGCGGTCCTGGTCGACCCGCCCTGCTCGGGCCTCGGCACGCTCCAGGGGCGGCCCGACCTGCGCTGGCGGGCGCGCGAGGAGGCGATCGGCGAGCTGGCCGAGCTGCAGTTCCAGATCCTCGCGGCGGGCGCCGCGGCGCTGCGTGTCAGCGGCGAGCTGCTGTACGTCACGTGCACGATCTCGCCCAGCGAGAACGAGCGCGTCGTGCAGCGCTTCCTCGGCGAGCGCGCGGGCGCCGGCTTCGAACTGCTCGACCTCGGCGCGGCACGGCCCCAGCTGCGGTCGCGGATCGAGCCCCGCACGCTCCAGCTGCTGCCCCACCGCGACGGCACCGACGGCTTCTTCCTCGCGCACCTTCGGCGGACCGCCTGAGGCCATGTCGAGCTGTTCGGAGGGCGACGGCCATCCGCGCGATGCGCTATCACGGAGGGGTGCGGAGGCGCGGACATGAGTGACGAGCCCGTCAGACTGGGGCCGGAGTGCCCTGGCTGCGGCGAGCCGTGGCTGCGCCCGACGACGATGCCCGGGCGCTATCGCTGCGTCTACTGCCTGCGTCGCTACGAGCTCGTCTCCGTCTGCCCCAACTGCGGTGAGCATTCGACGATCGTGCGCATGTCGAGCACGGCGATCGTCATCTGCAACCACTGCAAGGGCAGCATGCTGACACCGGTGTGACCGCGGCCGGCCCGGAAGGCGCCCGCCGGCCCGATCCGCAAAGATCCCCGGTCTGATGTCGAGACCGAACGCCAGCGAGCTGCTCAGCGCGATCCGCATCGCGCCGTCGATCCTCTCCGCCGACTTCGCGCGCCTTGGCGCGCAGGTCTCCGAGGTGATCGCGGCGGGCGCGCGCGTGATCCACGTCGACGTGATGGACGGCCACTTCGTGCCGCCGATCACGATGGGGCCGATCGTCGTCTCGGCGCTCGCCGACGAGGTGCACGCCGCGGGCGCCCTGCTCGACGTCCACCTGATGATCGAGCGGCCCGAGCGCCAGGTCGCCGAGTTCGCGAAGGCCGGCGCCGACTCGATCACCGTCCACGCCGAGGCGACGCCGCACCTCAACTACGCGCTCGGCGCGATCAAGGAGGCCGGCGCCAACGCCGCCGCCGCCGTCAACCCGGGCACCCCCGCGTCCGTGCTCGGCGAGGTCGGCGACCTGCTCGACATGGCGCTCTGCATGTCGGTCAACCCGGGCTGGGGCGGCCAGCCGTTCCTGTCGTCCTCGCTCGACAAGCTCGCGCGGCTGCGCGCGCTGCTGCCGGCGAGCGCGGCGATCGAGGTCGACGGCGGCGTCGACGTCAGAACCGCCGGCGCCTGCGCCAGACACGGCGCGAACGTGCTCGTCGCCGGCTCGGCGATCTTCGGCCAGGCCGATCCCGCCGCGGCGTACGCGGCGATCGCGCAGGCCGCAGGCGCGGTCTGACGCCACCTCTCAGGCAGGCGTACGGGCAGCCGTACGCTCACTCGGCAACGGCTCGGCCACAATCATCTCCACGATGGCGAGGACGATCCTGATCGTGGATGACCACCCGAGCTTCCGCTCCAGCGCCAGACGGGTGCTGGAGGCCGGCGGCTTCGCGGTCGTCGGCGAGGCGGCCGACGGCGCGAGCGGCTACGCGGCCGCGCGCGACCTGCGCCCCGACGTCGTGCTGCTCGACGTCGGCCTGCCCGACGCCGACGGCTTCCGCGTCGCCGACTGCATCAACGCGCTGGAGAACCCGCCGCGCGTCGTGATCGTCTCCAGTCGCGACCCGAGCGACTTCGGCCCGCTGGTCGCCGGCTGCGGCGCCTGCGGCTTCGTCGCGAAGGCCGACCTGTCGGGCGACGCGGTCGCCGCGCTGCTGCCATGAACGGCGCGGGATTGACGCCCGCCAAGCGCGCCGCGATCACGGCGATCGGCTTCGCCGGCGTGCTCGGCGTCGCGATCACGATCGTCGCGATCCTGACGAGCGACCATGTCGAGCCGAAGTGGCTGCTGCTCGTGCTGCAGCTGGTGATCGGCATCTCCTTCACCGCGACCGGCATGTACGCCTGGGCGCGCCGGCCCGACTCGCGCTTCGGGCTGCAGATGAGCCTCGTCGGGCTGGCCTGGTTCGCGACCTCGATCAGCGCCTCCAACGACGATCTGCTGTTCACGATCGGGATCCTGATCAGCTCGCTCTACTCCGGCGTCGTCGTGCACGCCCTGCTCGGCTTCCCGACCGGCCGCCTGCAGTCGCGCGTCGAGCGGCTCTTCGTCGCCGTCGTCTACGTGCTCGTGCTGCTGGGGCCGCTGGCGCTGCTGCTGGTGACCGCGACGCCCGACGACATGCCGCGCAACCTCCTGCACGTCGTCGACGACCCCGCGATGGCCGATCTGGTCGACGCGCTGGCGCGCAGCACGATGTTCGCCGTGACGGTGATCGCGACGGTGCTGCTGGTACGCCGCTGGCTGCAGGCGACGGCGCCGCAGCGGCGGCTGCTGGCGCCGGTGCTGTGGTGCGGAGCGGCGACGACGACGGCGCTCGCGCTGTCGCTCGCCGGCCAGCTGCTGAACCTGCCCGGGAAGGTCCTGAACGCGACCGACATCGCCGGCCTGCTGATCTTCGCCTCGGTCCCGTTCGCCTTCCTGTGGGGGATCGTGCGCTCGAGCCTGTCGCGCGGCCAGTCGGTCGGGCGGCTCGTCGCGCGCCTGGGCGACGGGCACGGCGGGCGCGGCTCCGGCTCGCTGCGCGACGCGCTCGCGACCGCGCTGCGCGACCGCTCGCTGTCGCTCGCCTACTGGATGCCGGCGAGCGCCTCGGGCGCCGCCGCCGCCGGAGGCGCGGCCGGCGCGGCC
>NZ_JAWSTH010000100.1:0-23521 GCF_033542075.1 Conexibacter stalactiti | reverse complement strand
CGGACCCCGCCGCGCAGTCGCCGGCCGCGGCGCAGACGCCGGCCGCGCAGACGCCTGCCACGGAGACGCCCGCTGCGCAGACGCCGGCCGCGCCGACGCCGGCCGAGCCCGCACCGCCCACCGAGTCGACCCCGCCCGCCGCCGAGCCGCCGCCCGCCAAGCCCGCCCCCACCACGCCCAGCCGCGACGGCGCGGAGGAGTTCGACCTGCGCTGAGCGGCGCCCGGCCAACGCGTGTCAGCCGGCTGACCTTGAGAGCGTCTACGCGCCAAAATGGGCAGTAGCGATCAGGTGCCAGACGATGGCTGCCGATTGGGAGGGGGGAAGCAGGGCCGGTCGCGCGACGGATGGCCAGTGACGCTTCCGTCCCCCGACATGAGGTCCCTCTCTCGATGCTCGTTCGTCTGCGCCTGCGTGCGCTGATCCTCACCCTCGCGGCCACCTTCGGCCTGCTCTCTCTCACCACGTTCGTCACCTCCGCGCACGCGGACGGCACGCCGAACATCACCGGCACGATCAACTCACCGACGATTCTTCACGGTGAAACAGTTCCGGTCAGCTTCGAGGTGAGAAATCCCGCCGGGCAGCCGTACGGTTACAACCTCAGCTTCCGCGTGGTGCTGCCGGCCGGCGTCACCTACAGCGGCGGCGCCGCGCAGGCGCCGACGACGGTCGCGGGCCCGGGCGTGGGGGAGACGACGCTGATCTTCAGCAACGTCGCCGACCTGTCGCCGAACGCCTCCAACACGCTCGCGTTCGACGTCGACTACGACGTCGCCCTCTACGACGTCGGCAGCAGATTCGAGATCTCCGCGCAGGCGTTCCTCAACGACCAGCCGCGCTACATCCCAAGATTCGACGGCGCCGGCCTGCCGGTCGGCCCCAGCGCCACCAGCTACACCGGGTACACGCCGGTGCTGAGAGGCGTCACCACGATCAACGCGATCGAGATCGAGAAGGACGAGCCCTCCTGGGAGGGCGAGATCATGCGCGGCGTGCATGACCACCAGACCGTCTACACGGTCACGGTGAGAAACAACGGGATCAGACCGACCAACGGCGTCAGAGTCGTCGACTACGTCCCCGCCGGCCTCGAGTTCCTCGGCTGCGGCGGCCCCGGCTCCGACAACACCAGAAACGCGCCGACCAACCCCGGCAGCGCCGAGGAGTACCCGGGCAAGGGCCCGATCGTCGTCCCCGCGCTCGCGCCCTGTGACGTGCCGACCGTCGTCGACACCGTCAACGTCGACCCCGACGGCGCCGGCCCGCTGCCGAGAGCGGTCTACACCAGAGTCGAGTGGACGATCGGCATGCTCGCGAGCAGAAGCAGCTACGAGCTGAGATATCGCGCCGCGATCCCGATCCGCGAGAACACGATGACGTGGTCGGGCGCGACGCCGGCGAGAACCGGCGCGCAGGGCACCAACCTCGACAACAACAACGGCCCCGAGACGCGCGACGAGCAGGAGCTGACCAACTACGCGACCGCGTCGGGCTCCTACAACGGCACGCTCGCCGTCTCCGACGAGACGTGGCTGACGCGCACCGCCGAGGACTGGGTCGTGCACAAGGAGGGCTCCGATCCCGCGCTCGTACAGGGCGCGCTGACGATCTGGACGCTGACCTTCCAGACCTCCGAGTACCGCTCGGTCAGAAACGGCGTCGTCACCGACACGCTGCCGAGCGGCCTCTGCCCGATCGGCGTCAGAAACTTCACGACGCAGAACGACGCCCCTGACGCGCAGTGCGATCCGATCGCCGGCCAGAACCCGACGATGCCGTACACGAGCGTCACCGAGAACGCCGACGGCACCTTCACGATCACGTGGGATCAGGGTGACTTCCCGCAGCTGGCGCAGACGAACGTGAGCCAGACGTTCACGCTCAGATTCCCGACCGTCACGCGCACCCATTACCAGAGAAACTTCCTCCCGACGACGCCGATCCTGACGCGCGACACGGTCGAGAACAGAGTCACGACCGACGCCGACTCGATCGTCCGCTGCCTGGCGCCCGGCACGCCCGACTGCACCACGCCCGGCCCGGAGATCAACCACGACGCCGGCTACGGCACCGGCACCTCACTGCCCGACGCCAGCCAGGCGAGCCAGCTCGCCGCCCGACCTGACATCTTCAAGCTGGTCGCGCAGTCGGGCACCGACTGCTCGATCGCGACGTACGTCAGAACGGTCCCCGTCTACCACCCGGGCGACCGCGTCTGCTGGCAGCTGCACGTCAACTTCCCCGTCGGCGTCGACACCTCCCCGCAGGTGATCCGCGACTTCCTGCCCTCCGGAGCCAGATACGAGAGAGGCAGCGACAGCGTCCACGGCCCCAACGACGTCTCCGCGACGATCGACGACAGCCTGTCGGACTCCGACAGCGTCCTCGGCTGGACGGTCGGCGGCGGCACGGTGCCGAGAGGCAGCCGCATCTTCGAGCGCGTCATCTCGACGATCGTCGGCCCCTCCGTCGACGATCCCAACCAGGACATCCTCGGCAACCTGATGAAGTTCTCGGCCGAGAACACGGCGAGAGTCTCCGAGCCGCTGCGCGACCGCCGCGAGTTCAGACTGGAGCTGCCGGAGGTCGACCTCGTCAAGGGCGTCGCCAGAGTCGAGCGCGGCGGTTCGCAGGTGCTCGGCCCGTTCGCCGCCGACAGAGACCACAGAATGGTCCAGGCCGGTGACAGAGTCACCTACCGCGTCGACGTCACCAACAGCGGCGGTCAGGACGCCGAGCAGGTGAGAGTGTGGGACGTGCTGCCGATCAGAGACTACGACTGCACGTTCGTGGTCGCGCCCGGCGCGGTCTGCGTCGACGGCGGCCTCGGCGTCGCCGACCACATCGAGTGGACGGTGCCGCTGATCGCTGCCGGCACCACCACCACGCTCGAGTACAGCGTGATCGTGCCGCTCGACATCGGTCCCTCGCGTCAGCTCGACAACAGAGCGGGCGTGCGCGACTTCGCCGGCAGAACGAACCTCAACACGCTCTACCCGTACACGCCCGCGAACAACATCGACCCCACCCATCCGGAGGCCGCGAGACCGAACGCGCCGGCCGCCGACGACGTCTCCGACGTCTACACCGCCGACGCGACCGTCGCCAAGAGAGTGACGACCCCGATCGACAGCGCCGCCGACGGCAACACCGCCGCGCAGGCGACGATCGGCGAGCGCGTCGACTACACCGTCACGGTGACGATCCCGGCCGGCACGACGCTGCACGGTGACGGCTTCGTCGCCGACACGCTCGACAGCGCGACGCGTCAGCCGTACGTCGCCGGCTCCGGCAGACTGGCCGTCGCCGGCCCGATCACGCTCGCCGACGTCGTGCTCGACGAGCCGGCCGGCAGCGCGCCCGGGATCAGAATCAGAAGAGACTTCGTCGTGCCCCCGAGTGGGCCCGACGCCGTCGTCACGCTCACCTTCAGCACGCTCGTCGCCGACGTCGCGGGCAACTCGCGCACGGCGGCCGACATCAACAACAGAGCGACGCTGAGATGGACCGACCCGACCGAGGGCGCGCAGACGCAGAACTCGGCGCTCGTCAGAACGACGCTCGTGGAGCCGGTCATCAGACAGGCCAAGAGCGACGACAGAAACCCCGACCGCGTGATCCCCGGCGAGATCGTCGAGTACACGCTGACGACGACCAACGACAACAGCGGCGGCCGCGTCTCGACCGCGCACGACGTGACGCTCGTCGACACGGTCCCGGTCGGCGTGACGCCGATCGACGTCGCCCCGGGCAACGCCCCGCTCGCCGACGGCGCGACCGTGCCGGGCAGCGGCGGCGCCGTCTGGAACAGCGGCGCGCGCACGATCACCAAGACCGTCGCGACGCTGCTGCCGGGCGCCAGAACGTCGTTCAGATACCGCGTCAGCGTTGACGACCCCGCGATCGGTGGCGCCGAGCTGACCAACAGAGTGGTCACCAGAACGGCCTCGCTGCCGAGCAGCGAGGGCGGCCGCCGCACCAGCGGCACCGGTTACGAGGCGAGAGCCGAGGACACGATCCGGATCCAGGGCGCGTCGGTCGCCAAGACCGTCTCGCCGCTGAGAGCGACCGTCGGCGAGCACGTCACCTACGACGTGCTGGTGACGATACCGGCGGACGTCTCGCTCTACGACGTCACCGTGACCGACCTGCTGCCGGACACGATCGCGTTCGACAGATACGGCGCGGTGACCCCCGTCAGCGGCCCCGCGATCGTCAACAGAGTCGAGTTCTACGACGCGGTCAGAAACGGTGACGGCACGACGACGGTCGCGTGGGACTTCGGCGACCTCGTCGCCCCGCTGTCGACGCCGCAGGTCGTGAGACTGACCTACAGCGGCCACGTGCTCGCGAGAGACAGAACGAACGCCGACGTGGTCGCCGGCGACACCGCCGTCAACAGCGTCACCGTCGGCTCCAACCGCAGCGACAGAGTCGGTCCGTTCGACAGAACGACGATCCCGACGACGTTCGAGGACGACTCGCCGCCGTCGAGAGCGACGGTCACCGTGATCGAGCCGAGAGTCTCGATCGACAAGCAGGTGAGAGTGGGGAGCGGCAGCTTCGAGGACGGCCCGGCGACGGCGCAGTCCGACGACCCGCTGACCTACCAGCTGACGATCAGAAACAGCGGTGACGGCCCGGCGCACGACATCGTCGTGACCGACGAGCCCGACGCCGAGCTGACCGACGTCAGACTCGACACGCTGCCGCCCGGCGTCACGGTGACGAAGGCGTGGAGCGCGGGCGATCGCAGAATCGAGCTGGCGATCGCCGGCCCGATCGCGCCCGCCGGCGACGTCGTGATCACCTACACGGCGAGACTGGTCGCCGCGAGCGGCCTCAGCGACGGGCAGGCGATCGACAACACCGCGGCGGTTCCGCACTACTTCGGCCTCTCCGAGTCCGAGCGGACCGATCCCGGCAACGCCGGCATCACGTACCGCGACTACACCGACGGCGGCGACGACAGCACCAGAGTGGTGCTCGACTTCCCGACGCTGACGCTGGTCAAGACGACCGGCCTGGCGAGCTTCCCCGACAGAGGGGACGCCGAGGTCGGCCAGCCGTTCCCGTGGCGCGTCACGGTCAGAAACACCTCCACGACGGCGACCGCCAGTGACGTCGTCGTCACCGACACGCTGCCGGAGAACTGGGCCTACGCGGCCAGCTCGGCGACGCTGACCCCCGGCGGTGCCAGCGAGCCGACGGTGACCAGAAACGCCGCCGGCGACAGACTGGCGTGGACGATCGCGAGCATCGCGCCCGGCGCGACGGTCACGATCGACTACAGAGCGACCCCGGCGGTCGCGGCGGCGAGATCGCCCGGCCTCGGTGCCGATGCGCACGTCAACAGCGCGCTCGTCAGCTCGGCCAGAGACGAGGCCGGCAACAGCGGCAACGCCGATGGCGACTACGGCACGCCGGCCGACGACGCGAGAGCGACGCTGCTGGTGCCGGCGCTGGCGATCAGCAAGACGCCGGACAACGGCGCCGCGGTCGCGGGCGAGGAGTCGACCTTCAGCATCGAGGTCGAGAACAGCGGCTCGGTCGACGCCCGCAACGTCGTCGTCACCGACGTGCTGCCGAGAGGCCTCAGCTACGACGCGACCAACAGAAGAGCGACGGCCGCCCCGGCGACCGGCTTCACCGAGAGATCGGTGACGGCCGGCCCCGGCGCGGGCGAGACGACGATCGTCTGGAACGTCGCCCAGCTCGATGCCGGCGCGAGAGTGACGATCACCGTCCCGGCGAGAGTCGCCGCCGACGTGGCTGACGGCACGACGCTGACGAACAACGCCAGCGCCGTCTCCGACGAGGTGCCCGATCCCGTCAGAGACGACGGCAGCCTCGACGTGGGCGCCGAGACCGACCTCGCGGTCAACAAGTCCGGTCCGGGCACGTATCTGCCGGGCGGCAGATACACGTGGAGCGTGCGGGTGCGCAACCTCGGCCCCTCGGACGCGCAGGCGGTCGAGCTGACCGACGCGCTGCCGGCGGGGACGAGATTCAGCTCCGCCGACGCGCCCTGCACCGAGGCCGCGGGCGTCGTCAGATGCGCGCTCGGGACGGTCCCGGTCGGCTATGACAGAACGTTCGCCATCACGGTGACGGTCGATCCGGCGATGACCACCACGCTGACCAACACGGCGTTCGTCAGCACCACGACGACCGACACCGACAACGGCAACGACAGCGCCAGTCACGGGCCGACCGCCGCCCCGATCGCCGATGTCACGATCGTCAAGACGGCGACGCCGCCGGCGATACCGAGAGGCGGTCAGTCGACCTTCACGCTGACGATCACCAACCTCGGCCCGTCGGTCGCCGAGGACGTCAGAGTGACCGACGCGCTGCCGGCCGGGCTCGAGTTCGTCTCGGTCGACGACACCGACTGCAGCGAGCTGGCCGGTGTCGTCAGCTGCGCCTTCGGCGACCTCGCCGTGAACGCGCCGATCAGAGTCCAGATCGTCGTCAGAGGCAACGTCGAAGGTGCCTTCACCAACAGCGCGACGGTCACGACGAGAACCCCGCAGCCTGCCGGCGGCGGCGAGCCCGACACCGGCAGAGCGACCGTCACGGTCGGTCCGGTCGCCGATCTGGCGATCGAGAAGAGCGGCCCCGCGACGGTCGCCGCAGGCGGCCAGGCGACCTGGCAGCTGAGAGTCACCAACAACGGCCCCGACGACGCGACCGGCGTCACCGTGACCGACACGCTGCCGGCGGGGACGACCTTCGTCACCGCCAGCAGCGGCTGCACGGCGGCCGGTCAGACGGTCACGTGCGCGCTCGCCGACCTCGCCGTCGGCGCGAGCACGACCGTCGAGGTGACCGCGACGGTCCCGTACGCGCTCGGCTCGGCGACGATCGTCAACAGCGCGACGGTCAGAGGCGACAAGATCGACTCCGACCCCTCCAACGACAGCGACGAGGCGAGCACGGTCGTCGGTCCCTCGACCGACCTCGCGATCGTCAAGTCCGGCCCCGCGACCGCGACGGCCGGCGGCACGATCACGTGGACGCTGATCGCGACCAACAACGGTCCGAGCACGGCGACCGGCGTCACGGTCAGCGACGCGCTGCCGGCCGGCGTCGGGTTCGTCTCGGCGACGCCGACGCAGGGCGCCTGCACGCCCAACGGCCAGACGGTCGGCTGCGCGCTCGGCGAGCTGCCGAGCGGCGGCTCGGCGCAGATCCAGCTCGTCGGCCAGGTCGGCGCCGGGCTGGCGAACACGACCGTCGTGAACATCGCGACGGTCACGGGCGAGCAGCCCGATCCCAACCCCGCCAACGACCGCGGCGAGGCGGCGACGCAGATCGTCCCGCCGCCGCCGGCTCCGCCCGTGCCGCCGGCCGAGCAGGGCTTCGACCTCGCGATTGTCAAGCGCGTCAGCGGCGGTGGCAGAGCGGCCGTCGGCGGCACGCTCGGCTACACGCTGCGCGTGACCAACGCCGGTCCGGGCAGCGCGACCGGCGTGACGGTGACGGACACGCTCCCGCGCGGGCTCGATCCGCTGAGAGCGTCGGTCGCGGGCGGCAGCTGCACGGTCAGAGGCCAGCTCGTCAGATGCGCGCTCGGCACGCTCGCGGCGGGGCAGAGCAGAACGATCTCGCTGCGCGTGAGAGTGCTCGCGAGCGGGACGATCCGCAACACCGCGACGGTCGCGGCCCACAGAGCGGACCTCAATCCGCGCAACGACAGCTCGACCGTCCCGGTGACGGTGCCGGTGCCGCGCGCGACGCTGAGCATCGAGAAGCGCGCGCTCGGCAGAGGCGCCGTGCGGCGCGGCGGCGCGGTCCGCTTCCGCGTCACGGTTCGGAACACGAGCGCGTCGGCGGCGACCGGCGTGACCGTCTGCGACCGCCTGCCGGAAGGGCTCAGCCTGCTGAGCACCGGCGGCGGCAGACTGCGCGACGGCGACCTCTGCTGGAACGCGGGGCTGCTGGCCGGCAGAGCGACGCGGACGTTCACGTTCCGCGCCCGCGTGCTCGCTGACGTCCGCGGCCCGCGGATCGTCAACGTCGCGAGCGTGACCGCGGAGAACGCGGCCAGAAGACAGGCGCGCGCGGCGATCCGCCTCTCGGGTCCGATCGGCGGCGTGCTGCCGGCGGCCGGCAGAGGCGGCGGTGTCACGGGCTAGCCGAGCGCTCGTCGCAGCGATCGTGGCGGTGGCGGCCGGAGTCTCTCCGGCCGCTGCCGCACCCGCGATCGCCACCCCCGACGAGCAACTCGCCCCGACCCCGCGCCGCGCCTGGACCGCCCGGCTCGTCACGACCGCGACGATCCGCTCCAAGCCCGAGGCCGATGCCAAGCCGATCGGCCGGATCGCGCCGATCGCGGTCTGGAACGGCGGCGTCGTGCGGCTGCTCGTGCTCGGCCGGCATGCCGGCGTCGACGGCCGCAGGTGGCTGCGCGTCGCGCTGCCGACGCGGCCCAACGGCAGCGACGGCTGGATCGACGCGGACGTCGCGCGGCTCAGCGCGACCCCGTGGCGGATCGAGATCGACCTGCGCGCGCGCCGCGGCAGCGCCTTCCGCGACGGTCGTCGCGTGCGCACCTGGCCGGTCGTGATCGGCACGGCCGCGACGCCGACCCCGCGCGGGCTGTTCGCCGTCTACGAGCGCGTGCGCCAGCCGCTCGGCTCGGAGCTCGGGCCGTGGGCGCTGCACATCACCGGCCACTCCGACGTGCTCGACGACTTCGGCGGCGGCCCCGGCCGCGTCGCGCTGCACGGTCGCGCCGGGGCGCTGCTGAACGACCCGCTCGGCAGCGCCGCCTCGCACGGCTGCATCCGCCAGGACGACGGCGTGATCGCGTGGCTGGCCGCGCGCGCCGGCCCGGGCACGCCGGTGCTGGTGCGTTAGTCCGGCGCCCGCTCGATGCTCGGCGCGCCGCCGATGCGGTCGAGCCAGCGCTCGCGGCGGGCGTCCCACGTCGCCGCACGCGCGGTCGCCTTCTCCAGCTTCCTGCTGCCGTCCTTGTAGAAGCGCCGGGCCCAGATCGAGTTCGGCCGCGCGAGGCGGATCCCGGCGAAGGCATAGATCGGCGGGAAGAAGAAACCGATCGCCGCGAGCCGCACCTTGCCCTTCACGAGCACGAGCGCCGCCCACGCGACGTGGAACAGGACGCTGCCGAGCAGCGCCCAGTCCGACTCGTCGTCGGTGTCGAACGGGCCCCCGGTGTTGATGATCAGCAGCCCCAGCACGGCGACGACGATCGCGACGTCGACCGAGGCGCGCCCCTCTCTCGCCCAGTAGACGTCCTCGAGGTAGAGCCACAGCGCGAACTCGTCGATCGTCAGCCCGGCGCCGATGCCGAAGACGATCGCGAGCAGCGCCAACAGCGTCCCGTCGGCCTCCTGCGCGTAGGTGACGAAGCCCGCGCCGATCATCAGCGCGATCCCGATCACGAGGTGGTGGACGTGCACCCCGCTCGTCTCGATCGAGCCCGGCCACCACGGCACGCGCGGGCTGCGCATCAGCCGCGTCGAGGCGCGGATGAAGAGGAAGGCGGCGAGGAAGCCGACCAGTGCCCAGGCGCCTGCGCTCACGAGCCTGCGCTCACGACCCCGACGCCGAGACCGCCCCCGCGGGCGGGTTGTCGCCCTCCGCGACCGCGCGCCGCACCGGCGGCACGAACAGGCGGCCGATCAGCGGCAGGTCGAGGAAGCCCTCGACCGACGCGTACAGCAGCGCGACCTTCGGCAGCTCGGAGAGGTCGTCGATCACGATCGAGCGCGGCAGCCACTGCGGGCCGAACTTCGCGTTGAAGTCGCGCAGCGACTGGATCTGGAAGTACGGGTTGAGGCCCTTGGCGACCTTCTGCTCGAAGCGGCCGAGCCAGCCGGCGTCCTCCGCCGTGTCGAGCAGCCGGCCCCACGCGGCGAAGTTCAACGACAGCCGTCTGACGCCGTCGGCGCCGAGCGTCAGCGCGGCGTTGGCGATCAGGAACTCGGTCAGGCCGTTGGCCGACTCCGGCTTGCGCCGCATCAGGTCGAGCGAGTAGCCGCGGTCCTCGCCGTAGGCGGGGACGAAGCGCAGGAAGCCGGCCGGGGCGCCGCTGGCGTCACGCGCCAGCGCGATCACGAAATCGGGGTCGGTGCCCTCGACGTCCTCGCCCAGCTCCATCGTGAAGCCGCGCTCGTCGTTGCCTCTGCGCCACTCGGCGGAGATCGCGTTCAGCTGCGCGACCAGCTCCGGCGACGCCTCGTTCTCGCGCAGCAGCTCGAACGAGTGGTCGCGCCCGACGCGGTTGACCGCCTCGCGCACCGACTTCATCGCCTTGCCCTGCAGCGTGAAGGTGTCGCAGCGCAGGATCGCCTCGTCGCCGAGGTAGATCGCGTGCATGCCGCGGTCGCGGTAGAGCGGCGCGTCGGCCTCGCGCACGGCGAGGAAGGCGACGCCCCAGCCCTGCTCGCGGCAGAACGCGAGGAACTCGTCGAGCACCTGCGCGCGCTGCGCCGGCGGCCCGATCGGGTCGGCGGCGACCATCGCGTAGCCGCGCACGTAGGCGTAGGCGATCAGCGATCTGCCGTCGGCGGAGAAGAAGTAGCTCTTGTCGCGCCGCAGGGCGAAGTAGGCGAGCGTGTCCGAGCCCCACTCCTTCACGATCGCGCGCGCCCGCGCGCGGCGATCCTCGCTCGGCGGCGTTCTCTGCACGAGCGGCCGGAACAGCAGGTAGAGCAGGATCGCGAGGCCGGCGATGCCGAGCACCAGCAAGGCGTCTGAGAAGAAGTCGTGGAACAGGCGCCGTCTGTACTCGTACTCGCCGTCGGCGCCGACGAGGCCGCCGAAGGTGGTCTTCAGCACGCCGCCGGCACCGAGGTGGGGCGAGACGTTGTTGGCCTGCGTCAGCAGCGAGACGACGCCGAAGGTCAGCACGACGCCGACGTACACCGGGATGAAGGCGAGCGCGTCGACGAACGAGCCGGGATCGCCCTTGGCGCGGAAGTCGTCGCGGTTCCAGACGAAGGCGACGAACATCGCGGCGTTGGCGAGCGCGGCGAGCGGATCCGGGCCCTTCAGCACGTGCACGACGGTCGCGGCGCCGAACAGGCCGAGCGCGATCCAGTAGGCGCGCTCCTTGCCGCGCGCGACCTGCCGCGCGACCGCGATCAGCGCGATCCCGAGCACGACCGAGAGCACGAACGTGACGGCGCGGCCGGGCCGCTCCAGCAGGTTGCCGAAGCCGAAGGACCAGTCGAGCAGCGGCAGCGACGGCAGCAGCGACAGCACGCCGACGAGCGCGGTCAGCCACGCGAGCGGCTTCAGCGCGCGCGGCTTGCGCGTGATCGGGACGGCGCGGTGGATCGCGACGGGGGCGCCAGCGCCCTCGGCACCCTCGCCGTCATCGCGAGCAGAGCCCTCCGACAGCGCCAGCGGCTCCGGGCCGCTCGCGGTCGCCGGCGCTCTCTGGCCGCCGCCCTCCTGCGGGCGCAGGGTGGGGAAGAGGATCACGTCGCGGATCGAGTCGACGCCGGTGATCAGCATGATCAGGCGGTCGATCCCGACGCCGAGGCCGCCGGTCGGCGGCAGGCCGTACTCGAGCGCCTGCACGTAGTCGTCGTCGACCGGCTCAGCCTCCTCGTCGCCGCCGGCCTGCTGCTTGGCCTCGTAGGCGAAGCGCTCGGCCTGGTCGACGGGATCGTTCAGCTCGGAGTAGGCGTTCGCCAGCTCACGGCCGGCGACGACCAGCTCGAAGCGCTCGGTCAGCAGCGGGTCGTCCCGGTGCGTGCGAGCCAGCGGCGAGATCTCCTTCGGATGGTCCATCACGAAGGTCGGCTCGATCAGCTTCGACTCCGACAGCTCGTCGCAGACCTCGGAGAGGATCTTGCCCGAGCCCCACACGTCCATCCACTCGACGCCGAATCTGTCGGCGATCGCGCGCGCCTCCTCGACCGGCATCGACGGGTGCATGTCGACGCCGCCGTGCTCCTTGATCAGCTCGATCATCGAGGCGCGGCGGAAGGGCGGTCTGAGGTCGATCTCGCGCTCCCCGACTCTGACGATGGTGGTGCCGTTGGCGGCCAGCGCCGCGCGCGAGACGAGCGTCTCGGTCAGCTCCATCATGTCTCTGTAGTCGCCGAAGCTCTGGTACGCCTCCAGCAGCGTGAACTCGGGGTTGTGACGCGTGTCGAGCCCCTCGTTGCGGAAGACGCGGCCGATCTCGAAGACGCGGTCCATCCCGCCGACGAGCAGCCGCTTCAGCGGCAGCTCCAGCGCGATCCGCAGCGACATCTCGATGTCGAGCGCGTTGTGGTGGGTCAGGAACGGCTTCGCGGAGGCGCCGCCTGCCTGGCTCAGCAGCACCGGCGTCTCGACCTCGCGGAAGCCGCGCTCGATCAGCACCTCGCGGACGGCGGCGATCGCGACCGAGCGGGCGGCGAAGACCTTGCGCGCCGGCGGGTCGACGACGAGGTCGACGTAGCGGCGGCGGTAGCGCGCCTCCGGGTCGGTGAGGCCGTGGCGCAGGTCGGGCAGCGGCCGCAGCGCCTTCGACAGCAGCGCGAACTCGCTCAGCGCGACCGTCAGCTCGCCGGTCTGGGAGGCGATCACCTCGCCGGCGACGCCGACCCAGTCGCCGAGGTCGAGCGCGGCGAAGTCGTGCAGCGCCTGCTCGCCGAGCACGGCGCGGTCGGCCAGCAGCTGGATCGTGCCGGTCTCGTCCATCAGGTCGGCGAAGTCGAGCCCGCCGTGACGGCGCAGGCCCATCACGCGGCCGGCGACGTGGACGGTCTCGCCCGTTCTGGCGCCGGGCGCGAGGCCGGCGTGGCGCTCGTGCAGCGCCGCGGCGGTCGCGTCGCGATCGAAGCGGACGGGGTAGGGCTCGATGCCGCGCTCACGCAGCGCGTCGAGCTTGGCGAGGCGGCGGGTCCGCTCCGCCTCCTGGAAATCGGCCTTGGGGGCGGCCGGGTCGGCGCCCGCGGCGCCAGCGGCCTCGTCGGTAGCGCTCACGCGGGGCATGCTGGCGAGCCCGTCGGACGGCGTCAAGGCACCGCCGCGTGGTCTGTCAGGATCGCATGCCCAAACCGCTGCACGCCGACGAGGATCGTCAAGTCGGCAGCGCCGTGGCCGATGAGGAGCAGTGATGCCGCAGCCCAATCAGCTCGACGCCGTCCTCGCGCAGGCCAAGCGCGACCGCGGGCGCCTGAACGCAGGCGCGATGGGCGCCGGCAGCCTCACCGCGCTCGGCATCGCCTCGGTCGTCGGCGCCGGCATCTTCGTCACGACCGGAACCGCCGCCGCGCAGTACGCCGGCCCGGCGGTCGTCTTCTCCTTCCTGCTCGCCGGGCTCGCGGCCGCCGTGACGGCCCTCTGCTACGCCGAGCTGGCGGCGATGATCCCGGCCGCCGGCTCGACCTACTCGTACGCCTACGCGACCTTCGGCACCTTCCTCGCCTGGTTCATCGGCTGGGACCTGCTGCTCGAATACCTCTTCGCCGCCTCGACGGTTGCGGTCGGCTGGTCCGGCTACTTCGACGCGATGATGCACTCGATCGGCATCACGCTGCCGCATTCGCTCACGAACGCGCCGTTCCAGGACAACGGCGGCGTCGTCAACCTGCCTGCGATCGCGATCGTCTTCCTCACCTGCGCGCTGCTGTGGCGCGGGCAGAAGGAGTCGTCGACGGCCAACAACTGGATGGTCGCGCTGAAGCTGACGGTGCTGGTCGCCTTCATCGGCTTCGGCATCTTCTACGTGACGAAGTCCAACTGGGAGCCGTTTCTGCCCTCGAACACGGGCGCCTTCGGTGACTTCGGCATCTCCGGCGTGCTGCGCGCGGCCGGCGTCGTCTTCTTCGCCTACATCGGCTTCGACGCCGTCTCGACGGCCGCCTCGGAGGCGCGCAACCCGCAGAAGACGATCCCGATCGGCCTGATCGGCACCGTCCTGACGGCGACCGTCCTCTACGTCCTGATCGGGATCGTGATGACCGGCATGGTCGACTACCACCGGCTCGACGTCGCCGACCCGATCGCCGAGGCGGTGCGCGCCGCCGGCCCGGAGCTGGCATGGCTGGAGGCGGCCGTCTCGATCGCCGCCGTCGTCGGCCTCGCCGCGACCGTGCTCGTGACCTTCTACGGCCAGACGCGGATCTTCATGCGGATGGCCTCCGACGGCATGCTGCCGGACAAGCTCGGCGCCGTCGGCCGCTACAAGACGCCCGGCTTCGCGACGCTCGTCTGCGCGATCTTCGGCGGGCTCTGCGCCGGCTTCACGCCGATCGACGTGCTGACCAACCTCGTCTCGATCGGCACGCTGCTGTCGTTCGTGATCGTGAGCGGGGCGGTGCTCGTGCTGCGCCGCCGCCGGCCCGAGCTGGAGCGGCCGTTCCGCGTCCCGTTCGTCAACGTCACGGCGCCGTTCGGGATCCTCTGCGCCGGCGCGCTGATCGCGCTGCTGCCGATAACGACCTGGATCCGGCTGGCGGTCTGGCTGCTGATCGGGCTCGTGATCTTCTTCGCCTACGCCAAGCCGCGCTCGACGGCGCGGATGGCCGAGGTCAACGCGGTCGGCGCCGACGAGGCCGCGCCGACGGCGCCGGCGGCGTAGGCGGGTTCCGGTCGTGGAGATCGCCCTCGCGCTCGCCGCCGCGCTGCTGTTCGCGCTCGGCTCGGTCCTGCAGCAGAAGGCCGGCCTCGACGAGCCCGAGGCGGCGGCCGGCTCCAGCGGCGGGCTGCTGCTGCGGATGGCGCGGCGGCCGGTGTGGCTGGTCGGGATCGCCTCCGACGCGCTCGGCTTCGTCGCGCAGGCGATCGCGCTGACGATCGGTCGGCTGGCGGTCGTGCAGCCGCTGCTGGTCTCCTCGGTCGTCTTCGCGCTGCCGCTCGGCGCTCGCTTCACCGGCCAGAAGATCCGCCGCGCCGACGTGATCGCCGCCGCTGTGGTGACCGCGTCGCTGGCCGTCTTCCTCTTGGTGGCTGACCCCTCCGGAGGCCGCGACGACGCGCCCTTCGGGCAGTGGCTGATCGCCGGCGGCGCGCTCGGCGGGGTCTCGGCCGCGCTGGTGCTCGCGGCCAGGGATGCGAAGCCCGCGACGAAAGCCGCCCTGCTGGGGATCGCGACCGGTCTGCTGTTCGGCCTCAGCGCCGCGCTGACGAAGGCGGTCGGCGACCAGTTCGAGGAGGGCGTCTTCACGATCTTCACCGACTGGCACACCTATGCGCTGCTGGTCGTCGGCTACGCCTCGATGACGCTCAGCCAGCTCTCCTTGCAGACGGGCGTCCTGGCCCCGGCCGTCGCGACGAGCATGGCCTTCGACCCGATCTCCTCGGTGATCCTCGGCACGACCCTGCTGCAGGAGTCGCTCCACACCTCGACGCTCGGCGCCGTCGCGGCGGTCGCGGCCTTGGTGGCGGCACTGGGCGGGCTGGCGGTCCTGGCGCGCACCCAAGAGGGCTCGGTCGCCTCGAAGCCGGCGCAGGGCACGGCGATGCCGGCGGAGTCAGCCGCGTAGCCGGCCACGCGCGCGCATGCGCGTGAATCTGTGGTTGCTCAGCAACCACAGATTCACGCGCATCGTGGCGCCGCCGTCCGCGCGGCGCCGGCGCGCCGCTCGGCGACGCCGAGCACCGCGATCCCTATCGCGAAGGCGAGCGGGTGCTCGATCCCGTACCAGTCGATCGTCGCCAGCCAGGCGGCGAGCGCGACGCAGGCGGCGGCGACGAACAGCAGGTCGAGCGGGTCACGGCGGCCGGCGCGGCGCATGCGCAGCACCGCGCCGGCGAAGAGGACCCCGAACTGCGCCGCCATCACGCACGAGACGCCGTAGTCCCAGTCGTCGGAGATCAGGTCGGCGGCGTCGTTGCCGAGCGTGATCGCGATGCCGATCGCGGCGTAGGCGAGCAATGCCGAGCCGACGTGGCCGAGCAGCGCCGCCGCCCACCAGACGCGCGGCCCGTGGCGCAGGATCACCGCGGTCGTGACGGCGGCCAGCAGCGCGACCTGCAGCAGCGGCACCTCGCCGTCGACGAGCAGCGAGCTGGTCAGCAGGTGCCAGACCTCGCCGCGGACGAGCGTGTCGGGGCTGGAGCCGAGCTCGGCGGGGGAGAGGCCGAGCCCGAACAGCTCGATCGCCGCGACGAGCGCGATGTAGGCGGCCGCCGCGAGGGTGAGGAGCAGGTCGCCGTGGGTCACCCGCGCGCGCCCGCGCGCTGATGCCTCGTCGCGCCCGCTGCTCATCCTGTCAGGCTACGGCCTCGACCCGCGCGACCGCCGTCGCGCGCAAGGCACCACGAAGAGGAGCGATCCGCATGGCCACCACCGCACCCGCGATCTCCGTCACCGGCGTCGACTTCATCTCGATCCCGTCACGCGACCTCGCCGCCTCCGCGGCGTTCTACAACGGCCTGCTGGGGCTCGAGCGCTCGAGCGTCTGGCAGAGAGACGGCGAGCCGCCGCTGGGGATGGAGTTCGAGAACGGCACCGTCACGATCGCGCTGATCGACCCCGCCGGGATCGGCCGGGAGTTCGTCGCGCACACGATGCCGATCGCCTTCAGAGTCGACGACGTCGCCGTCGCGCGCGCGGCGCTGGAGGAGCGTGGGATCGTCTTCTTCGGCGAGACGATCGACTCCGGCGTCTGCCACATGACCCACTTCGCCGACCCCGACGGCAACGTGCTGATGCTCCACCACCGCTACGCGCCGCGCTCGTAGCGCGACGCGTCGCGGTGATGGGGGCTCAGCGCAGGCGGACGGCGAGCGCGAGCCCGCCGATCCGCAGCGTGTAGCGGCTGCCGCGCGCGACCGTGCGGGTCGTGCGCAGCGCGCCGACCTGGCCGCGCGCGACGGTGCGGCCGTTGCGCGTCAGGCTCGCGCGGGTGGACGCGCGGAGTCTCGTGCTCTTGCCGGCCTTCGTCGATCTGACCGTGCACGCGATCCGCTGTCTGCCTCTCGCTCTGGCGAGCCTGCAGACGACCTTCGCGTCACGGCCGGGTGCGCCGCGGTCGCCCTTGGCGCCCGTGTCGCCCTTGGCGCCGGCATCGCCCTTCGCGCCGTTCGCGCCGCCGTCGCCCTTCGGCCCGGCCGTGCCGGTCGCGCCCGTGGCGCCGGTCGCGCCGGTGTCGCCGGTCGCGCCCGTGCCGCCGGGAGCGCCGCTGTCGCCCTTCGGCCCTCTCTCACCGGGCTCGCCCTGCTCGCCGTCGTCGCCCTTCGGCCCCTGCGGCAGACCCGTGCTGGTCGCGCTGAGCGCGGCCGTGCTGGTCCCCGCAGGGGTGTCGTCGGTCAGCACCAGCGTCGCGTGCGAGACCGCCTCGGCGCGCGCGGGCGCGAAGCGCACGAGCACCTCGCAGGTCTCGCGCGCGGCGACCGCTCCGTCGGTGCACGTCTCGTCGGCGACGAGGAAGTCGCCGGCCGAGAGGCCGTCAGCGTCCTTGATCCGCACGCGCGTGACGTGCAGGTCACCGACGCCGGTGTTCTCGACCACGACCTTCCGCACCGGGCCGATCGTGCCCTGCGCCTGATCGGGGAACTCCGGCACGTCGAACGCGGTGTGCGGCGCCGTGTCGACCGGCTGCGGCACGGTGATCTCGTGGCTGCCGGAGCCGACCTCGGCGTGCAGCAGGTCGCCGTCGACGGTCGTCGCGACGGCGGTGCCGTCGACGACGATCTCGTCTCTGCCGCCGAGCACGCGCGGCAGCGTCACCTCCGCGACGGTGTTGGCCGGCGCGGTCAGGCTCAGCACGATCCCGTCCGCGGGCGTGTTGGTGAACGCCGCGGCGATCTCACCGCGCACGGTCGGGGTGGTCACGCTCGCCTGCCCGAGCGTGCCCGGCTGCGGCGCGACGCTGAAGCGCGACCAGCCCGGCGCGGCCGGCGCGAGCCCGAAGATCCCCTTCGTCACGTTGACGACGGGGCTCGCCGCCCACGGGTGCGAGAACGACGTGTTCGGCTTCAGCGCGGGGTCCCACGCCTCCATCACGGCGCCGGCGCCCAGCTCGATCATGTGCAGCCACGAGCGCTGCTGCGTCGAGGTCATCATTCTGATCGAGGCGTCGGCGCGGCCGGCGTTCGTCAAGCCCTGCAGCACGAACTGCGCGCAGAAGACGCTGCACGACATGCCGCGGTCGTCGAGGTAGGCGGCGGCGCGCGCCGCTCTCGCCGGCTCCGGGATCCCGAACGCGAGCGCGAAGGCGCTCGCGTGCGCGGCCCAGTGGTAGATCGGCGAGCCGTCGTCGTTGAGGCCGTCGCGGTAGGCGCCTCTGTCGGCGTCCCACAGTCTCGCGTCGATCCCCTGCCGCAATCTCGCCGCGTAGCCGGCGAAGCTGGTCGCGTCGGCGTCCTTGCCGAGCGCGCCGGCGATCTCCGCCATGTCGGCGAACGATCTGTACGCCCATGCGTTGATGACGGTGTTGTACGTCGTCATCACGTAGCCGTCGCGCTCGCCGGCCGGCCAGTCGACGAGGTCGTCGACGCCGCTGATCGACTTCGGCTTCTTGATCAGCCCGTCGGCAGTCACGTAGGCGGTCGGCAGGAAGGCGCGCAGCGCGTCGTACTGGCGCGCGAGCGAGGTCGTGTCGCCGGTCTGCTGCCAGTCCTCCCAGGCGGACAGGATCGTCGCGTAGCGCCACTCGGTCGGCCACGACGGGCGGAAGGCCGTGTACTCGGTCGACCAGCGCGCGAGCGCGCGATCGGAGCTGACCGCGTGCTGCGCCATCAGGTTGATGTAGTTGTCGCCGCCGTACTCGGGGCCGCGCTCGCGCGTCGCCGAGTCCATGAAGACGTCGAAGTCGAGCGCCTCGATCGAGTTCTTCGTGAACTGCCAGACCTGGTTCAGCAGCGGGTCGTCGGAGCTGAAGGTCGCCTCGCCGCGGTCGAACGGAGTGAGCAGCGCGGTCGCCTTCACGTCGTCGATCGTGAAGCCGGCGGGCAGGCCGGTCAGCTCGAGGTAGCGGAAGACGCGGTAGCCCCAGTGGCGCAGCGTCTGGTCGCCGTCGCTCAGCGTCCACGTGTCGCGGTAGGTGTTGCCGGTCCGCATCGCGTAGCGGACGGTGCCGTCCGCGTTCAGCTCCTCGCCGAGGCGGACCTCGACCTGATTGCCGGAGGTGCCATTGGCGACGTGCAGTCTGATGCCGCCGATCCAGCTGCGGCCGAAGTCGACGACGACGCGGCCCGGCTCGATCTCTCTGATGCTCGCGGCCGGCTCGTCGCGCTCGATCGGGTTGACCGTCTGCGCGGCGACGAGCCCGGTCAGCGGCGTCTTCTCGGTGACCGTTCTCCAGTCGGCGTCGTCGAAGCCCGCGTCCTGGAAGCCGAATGGGAAGGTGCGCGCGTCGAGGTTCTCGACCGGCGCGTTGAAGAAGCCGGTGCCGATCGAGCCGCCGCCCGCGAACGCCTGGTATCCGGCCCAGCCCTTCCAGCCGGTCGCGCCGGTGCCGAACGTCTGCGTCGTGCCGTCGGCGTAGACGACGTCGAGCTGGCCGAGGAAGCGCTGGTCCTTTCTCGTGTACGCCTGCGCGGCGAGCACGTTCTGCTCGCCTTGTCTGAGCAGGTCGGCGACGTCGTAGCCGGCGTAGGCGATCGTGCCGCTTCTGGGCGCGACCGTCGGGCCGAGGCCGACCAGTCTGCCGTTGACCCAGGTGCGGTAGACGAACTGGCGCGTGTCGTCGCGCGAGCTGCCGGTCGCGTAGAGCGTCGCCGACGCGATCGGCTTGTCCTCGAGCGCGACGGTGCCGCGCAGGAAGGCCCAGTCGGGGGTTCCGCCGGCGACGCAGACACCGGAGAAGCCGACCGTCATGACGCCGCCCGCGACGTTGCCGCAGGGGATCTCGCCGGCCGCTCTGGAGAAGTCGTTTCTGTAGAGGACGGTGCTGTCGGGCGCGGTCACCGTCAGGTCGTCCCATCTGGCGATCTCGGTGCGGCCGTTGCGGAAGCCGACCGAGCCGTTGGCGGCGTCGGCGACCGTGCGCTGGTCGACCTGGGTGCCGTCGACGAACGTCGTAAAGGTATTGCCGATCGCCGAGATCGCGATCGTGTGGGCCTGCCCGTCGTTGAGGTTGATGCCGGTCGGCATTCTCGTCGCGGTGCCGCTGGTCGCGTAGGTGCCGCTCTTGAGCGTGTGCGGCACGACCGAGTTGTTGTCGGCGCGGAACTGCCACATCAGGCCGTTGCTGCCGTCTCTCATGCGGAACTGCAGGCCGGCCGCGACCGCGTCGATTCTCAGTCTCGCGCTGACGGTGTAGTCGGTCCAGCTGGAGTATCTGTCGTTGTTGACGATCCAGATCGGGGTCGCCTCCCAGCTGTTGCGCGCGGTCCCGAACTGGGCCGGCTGCGACCAGTCGCTGACCGTGCCCTGCTCGCCGGCGGGCGCGCCGCGCCCGGCGGTCCAGGTGCGGACCGACCAGCGGTAGCGGGTGCCGGGCGTGAGCGCGGGGCCGGCGTAGGCGACGCCGGTCGAGGCGGCCGACTCGACGCGGCCGGAGTCCCACAGCGGCGTGCCGCCGTCGGCGAGGCCGGCGGCGGTCGTCGCGACGCGCACCTGGTAGGCGCGCTGGACGACGTCGTCGGCGTCGGAGCGCACGTGCCACGACAGCTTCGGCGCCGTCAGGTCCGCGACGACGAGCGGCTTGGGCTGCAGCTCGACGGCGAGCGCCGCCGGCGCCGGGCCGGCATCCGGATCGTCGCCGAGGGCGGCGACCGGCAACGTCACGGCCGCAGCGGCGACCCCCGCGACGGCGATGCCGCGCAGCAAACGGGTGGGGACCAACTCCTGCTCCTCTCTCCTCACAAACTTCCGAGCGCCATCTTACGATCGAACGCGGTCGATTTGGGAAAAGTTCGCCAGGTTTACGTCACAAACGATCGTTCTCGATGGCAAAGGTGTCTTGTCGGAGGCGCGATCGCCTCGCCTCTCTTCGGGGTGGCGGGGGCGAACTTTCGGGGTGAAGAGGGGAGCCGCCGCCCGTTTCGGGGCACCCCGGTCCGCTCGTAGCGTGGCGGCCATGCACTCGATCCGGAAGCTCACCGCAATCGCCGTCACCGCCGGGGCGCTCGCCGCTCCCGCGAGCGCCGCCGCCGACTCGATCGTCTACACGAGAGGCCACAACATCTGGCTCGCCGACGGCGACGGCGGCAGTCAGTACCAGGTCACCACCGACGGGACCGCCGAGAACCCGTGGCGATCGCCGTCGCAGGCCGACGACGGCACGATCGTGGCCGCGCGCGCCAAGCCCAACGGCGGCCCGCTCCACCGTCTGCGCCAGAACGGCGACGTCATCAATCAGATCCCGCTGCCGGCGATGCAGGCCGGCCCGTTCGACCCGGCCGTCTCGCCCGACGGCGCGCTGATCGCCTACGAGCACACCTTCGCGCGCTACGTCAACGGCTGGCTGGAGACCGGCTCCGACATCCGCTACGCGCGGGCCGACGGCTCCGGCGGCACCGAGCAGTGGCCGGGCGTCTCGACCGGCGCGACCGCGCCCTCATGGATCGACAACGGGCGCACGCTCGTCGGCCGTGGCTCGGTCGCCTTCACGCAGCAGCCCGGCAGCGCCTCGCAGCAGTGGTGGAGCGACTACGACCACTACGGGATCTTCGGCGCCGGCGGCGACCTCTCCGACGGCGAGACGGCCGGCGGCCGCGTCGCGATGATCCGCGGCGGCGCCGTCGACGGCAACACCGTCGTCGTCTACGACGCGGCCGGTGGGATCGGCGCGACGCCGGGCTACCTCTGCACGATCGGCGATCCGGCCGCGGGGCCGAACGGCCGCCGCTTCGCCGATCCGACGCTGTCGGCCGACGGCCGTCGCGTCTACACGCAGCAGGGCGACGGGATCTACGTCGCGGTCGCGCCGGCCGGCAACGGCTGCGACGGCTGGACCGAGCGGCGCGTGATCGACGGCGGCGCCGAGCCCGACTGGGGGCCGGCGAACGTCAACCCCGGGCCGCGCACGCCGGTCGGCGGGGGCGGGGGCGGCGGTGGCACGTCGCCCGCGCCCGCCCCGGCGCCTGCGCCCGCGCCCGTGAGAACGCCGACGGCGCCGAGCGCGCCGAGCGGGACGAGAGCACCGGCGAGAGCGCCGAGCAGAGCCGCGAACCGCTGCGCTCGTCTCAAGGGCGCCAAGCGGACCGCCTGCCTCAAGCAGGTCAAGCGCGCTCAGGCGATCGCGAGATGCAAGCGCACGAAGAAGGCCAAGGCGCTGACGCGCTGCGTGCGCGCGGCCAAGCGGAGCACCCGGTGAGCGCCCCGCCGGTCGCGCTCGCCGTCACCCCCGTCGCCGCCGACCCCGCCGCCGCCTACGCCCTGTTCGAGCTGCTGGCGCCGGCCGGGGCGGCGCTGCCGCCGCACATCTGCGCCCGCCACGACGCGACGCTGACGGTGCTCGACGGCGAGGTCGAGGTCGTCCTCGCCGGCGAGCGGCGCCTGCTCGGCCCCGGCAGCCAGCTGCGGCTGCAGCGCGGCCGGCCGCGGCGCGTCGCCGTCGTCGCCGACGCGCGCCTGCTCTGTCTCAGCGTCCCCGCCGGCCTCCAGCAGCTCGCCGAGGCGCTCGCCGAGCCGTCCGCCGACCGCGACGATCTCGCCGCCCTGCTGGCCGACGGCGGCGTGACGCTGCTGCCGGCCGGCTGGGGCGCGCAGGTCCGCTAGATTCGCGCCGGTGGCGACGGGACGACAGGCGGTGGAGCTGCTCGAGCGCGAGGCGGCGTTCGGTCTCTTCGACGAGCAGCTGACCGCCGCGACCGAAGGGGCCGGCGCGCTCGTGCTGGTCGAGGGGCCGCCCGGCGTCGGCAAGACCGCGCTGCTGCGGCACCTGCGCGAGCGCGCCGCGGCGCGCGGGCTGCGGACGCTGCAGGCGGTCGGCGGCGAGCTGGAGCGCGAGTTCGCCTTCGGGATCGTGCGCCAGCTGTTCGAGCCGGCTGTGCTGGCGGCTGAGCCGCGGGAGCGCGAGCGGCTGCTGTCCGGCGCGGCGGCGCGCGCGGCGCCGCTGGTCGGTGCCGACCCGGGCGCCTTCGAGCCGAGCGCCGACGCCGGCTTCGCCTCGCTCCACGGCCTCTACTGGCTGGTCGCGGCGCTGACCGAGCAGACGCCGCTGCTGCTCGTCGTCGACGACGCCCACTGGTCCGACGCCGCCTCGCTGCGCTTCCTCGACTTCCTCGCGCGGCGCGTCCCGGAGCTGCCGCTGCTGCTCGCCGTCGGGCTGCGCCCGCATGAGCCGGGCGCCGAGCAGGCGCTGCTCGGCGCGCTCGCCGACGCGCCCGAGGTCGCCGTCGTGCGGCCGCAGCCGCTGACCGCGGCCGGCGTGCGCGCGATCGTCGACGGGCAGCTCGGCGAGGCGCGCGGCGGCGACGCGCTCGCCGCCGGCACCTTCGCGGCGACCGGCGGCAACCCGCTGCTGGTGCGCGAGCTGGTCCGCAGCCTCGCCGCGGGCGAGGAGCCGACCTTCAGCATCGAGGTCGAGAACAGCGGCTCGGTCGACGCCCGCAACGTCGTCGACACCGACGTGCTGCCGAGAGGCCTCAGCTACGACGCGACTAGCAGAAGAGCGACGCCCGCCCCGGCGACCGGCTACACCGAGAGATAG
>NZ_JAWSTH010000099.1:0-23772 GCF_033542075.1 Conexibacter stalactiti | reverse complement strand
GGCGCTGTTCGAGCCGGCCGGGCAGAACGCCGCGGGCGGCGCGCAGCGGATCGTCGCCGAGCAGCTCGTCCCAGGCGGCGGCGCGGTCGCGGCCGTCGGCGCGCGCGGGGACGCCGGGGGCGACCGGCAGCGGCGCCGGCAGCAGCTCGACCGCCGAGGCGGCGAGCTGCTCGAGCCGCTCGGCCGCGTCGCGCAGCAGCGTCTCGCGGTCGCCGCCTCTGCCGCGCGGCGGGGTCACCAGCAGCGCGAGCACGCCGCGCGAGGCGAGCAGCGCGGCGGTCGGCGCGGCCGCCGCGGCAGCCTCCTCGCCGTCCGTGGCGTCGAGCACGAGCGCGGCCGTGGACATCCGCTGCGCCGGCAGGAAGAGCGTCGCGGTCAGTCCGTCGCGCCAACGGCGCACGCGCGCGCCCTCGGCGAGCACGCTGCGCGTCAGCGTGCGCGCGGCGGCGCGGCCGTCGGGCGCCTCGACGCGCACGTCGAGCGTCACCGGGCGCAGCGACTGCAGCGCCGCGACGGCGCCGCCGCTGCTCTTGGCCGGGGTCCACGCGTCGGCCAGCGCGAGCGGATCGGAAGCCTGCGCGCGCCAGACGCGGCCGTCGTCGTCGCGCAGCCGCGCGCGCCACGTCAGCGTGTCGCCGGCCGGGCCGCCGAGCCCGCGCACGCTCAGCGCCAGCGGCTCGTCGAGCAGTCCGCTGCTCGCGCCGCGCAGCTCGAGTGCGCCGCTCATCCCTCGATCCGATCGCGGAACGAGGCCGCCGGCTGCACGGCGGCGCCGAGCGCGTGCGCCTGCTCGGTCAGCCATAGATCAGAGGTCACGACCCACGTCGCGGCCGGGTTGGGCGCTTCCTTCAGGCGCCGCACGATCTCGTCGTCGGCGGCGTTGGCGCGCGCTCTCGGGGCGTGCGCGACCTCGATCACCGTCGAGCGGATCGGAGGCCGCGGCGGCTGCTCGAAGACGACGGTCACGTCCTCATTCTCGGCGATCGCCCAGCGCTCCAGCATGTCGACCAGCCGCACCATCGCGGCGTGCCGGTCGCGCCACCATTGATCGGGGCGCGTTCCGATCACGTTCATGCCGTCGATGAGCCAATGCACGAGAGGGAACGTTAAAAGGAAACGGCCCGCCGAGGCGAGCCGTTTCCAGGAGGAGAGAGATGTGTCTATGTGGTGATGCTGTGATCGGTGGAGGAAGATTTGGTGTGGCCCGGTTGAGTGGGCGCCTCCGATCAACTGAAGAACATGATGCGCCTCGGGGGAGCGGTTGTGTGTGAGCTGCGTCACGGGAGCCGGAATGCCCCGGCCGAACGGCGATCTGGGCCGCCCAACCGGCTCGATCCGTAAAGTTGTCTGGAGGATGGGCTTCGAACGACGGATCGTTCACCTGCGGGGGCTGCTCGCGCTGACGCTGGCGCTGCTGCTGTGCGGTGGCGCGGCGCTCGCCGTCGCCGCGCGTGACGCGAGCGCGGCCGAGCTGCTGCCCGACCTCGTCGCCGATCCGCCGACGGAGGTCAGCCTCTCGGTCGACTCGGCCGTCGGCCACCCGGCGCTGCTGCTGCGCTTCGACGGCTGGGTCCACAACATCGGCCCCGGCGCGCTCGACTTCCGCGGGAGCCGCGCGTCGTGGAGAGACCCGATGCAGTCGGTCCAGCGGATCTTCAGAAGCGAGGACAGAGGCTGGAGCGACGAGGCGAGCCCGGCCGAGCTGGTCTTCTCCAACGGAGACGGCCACAACCACTGGCACCTCCAGGACACGGCGAGGTACTCGCTCTGGAACGCAGCCAGAACGGCCGAGACGGCGCCGGCGCAGAAGGTCGGCTTCTGCCTGATGGACAGCGAGCACGTCGAGAGAGACCGCGGCCCGTCGACGCCGGTCTACGCCGACAACGTCGCGCCCTATCGCAACTTCTGCCAGCAGAACCAGCCGAGAGCGCTGTCGCTGTTCGAGGGGATCTCGGCCGGCTGGCGCGACTACTACGACGCCGGGCTCGCCTTCCAGTGGGTCGACGCCTCGGCCGTGCTGCCCGGCAGCTACTGGCTGCGCGAGGACGTCGATCCGCTCAACCGCATCCGCGAGGCGAACGAGTCCAACGCTGAGGCGTGGGCCGAGGACCCGACGACGATCCCCGGCTACAACGCGCAGCCCGCGAGCGCCGCGACGCCGGTCGGCGCCGCCGTCGAGATCGCCTGGCCGGTGCAGAGATGGGGCAACCCGGCCGGCGCCGCGATCCGCACGGTCGTCGATCAGCCGACGCACGGAACACTCTCGGCCTTCGATGGCGGAGACGTGACCTACACGCCTGAGCCCGGGTGGGAGGGGATCGACTCCTTCACCTACTCCGTGCGCGACGCCGCCAGCGCCTACCCGTCGGCGCCGGCCGTCGCGACCGTCACGGTGACGGTCGGCGATCCCGCGCCCGATCCCGCCGTCTACATCTCCGGCGCGCCCGACACGATGGTCGCGGGCACGAGCGTGCAGCTGACGGCGACCGTCGAGCACGACCTGCCCGGCGTCACCTGGAGCACGACCGCCGGCACGATAAGCCCCGACGGGCTCTTCGTCGCGCCGCCGACGCCGCCGGCCGGCGGCAGCGTGACGATCACGGCGAGAAGCGCCGCCGGGGCGCAGGCGACGCGCACGATCGCGATCACCGCGATCCCCGATCCCGAGCCGCGCCCTGAGCCTGAGCCGGACCCCGACCCGGATCCGCAGCCCGACCCGCAGCCGCAGCCCGACCCGCAGCCGCAGCCCGACCCGCCGGCGCCCGACCCGCCCGTGACCACGCCGACCGGCACGCCGACGACGCCCAGACCGGCGACGCCGGCCAAGCCGCCGACGCCGCGCCTGTCGGGCTTCGGGCTGCTGCGGATCGGCCAGCAGCTGACGACGACGACCAGACCGAACGTCGCCGGCCGCGTGCGGATCTCGATCTACGCCGGCACGCGGCGGCTGCGCGAGTGCGTCGCGAACGTGCCCGCGAATCGCACGGTCGCGTGCCGCGTGACGCTGCCGAGAAGCGTCGGCGCGCGCACGAAGATCAGCATCGTCGCGGGGCTGCGCAGCGGCTCGACGCTGACGCGGAAGGTCCGCAGAGCGGCGCCGATCGCGCCGATGAGAATGCCCCGCAGAGCGATCAAGGCGGGCGCGATGGACCCCGCCTACGCGCGCCGCTTCTGGTGTCCGCTGCCGCCCCGGTAGGCTGCGGCGATGGCGCCCACGCATCCGCTCCGCAGACTGCTGCTCGCGCTCGTGATCGCGATCGCCGCCGTGACGGCGGCCGCCATCGCGGCCACCGCGACCGCCCAGCCGGCCGCCGCCGCCTCGCTCGCGGTCGGGATCGGCGACGAGGACGCCTCGATGTTCGGCGATCCGCTGCTGGCGAGACTGAAGCTGAGAAAGGCCCGCTACGTCGCCGGTTGGGACACGGCGCTCTCGGCCGGTCCCGAGCGCAGCTCGGCAGACGGCTTCCTCAGAGCCGCGCGCGGCGCCGGCTATGACGTGCTCGTCTCCTTCGCGCACTCCTCCAACCGCGGCAGAGCGAGAACGCTGCCGTCCACGAGCGCGTACGCGAAGGGCGTCAAGGCGTTCATCAAGCGCTACCCGTGGGTCCGCACCTTCTCGCCGTGGGACGAGGTCAACACCTGCTCGGAGCCGACCTGCCACAGCCCGAAGTCGGCGGCCGCCTACTACCGCACGCTGCAGAGAGCGTGCCGCGGCTGCGCCGTGCTCGCGGCCGAGGTGCTCGACACCGACTACACGGAGATGCGCAGCTACCTGCAGCAGTTCCTCAGATATGCCGGCAAGCCGACGCCGAAGCTGTGGGGGCTGCACAACTACAGCGACGTCAACCGCTTCCGCACGGTCGGCACGAGAACGATGCTGGCGACGGTGCCGGGAACGGTCTGGATCACCGAGGTCGGCGGCCTCTACTCCTACCCGCCCTCGTTCCCGCCCTCGACGAGCCGCCAGGTCAGAGCGACGCAGCAGATGATCAGACTGGCCGGCAGCAGCAGCCGCATCCAACGGCTCTACATCTACAGCTGGAACGGCGGCGGCACCTTCGACGCCGGCCTGCTGTGGCCGAACCTGACCGCGCGGCCGGCGTACACGACGGTCGCGAACTGGCTGACGAGGCTGCGCTCCGGCCGCTAGGCGGCACGGCGGCGCGAACCTCTACCCTGCTGCTCGTGGACCGACGCGGGTTCTTCAAGTCGATGCTCGGCAAGGGCCTCTCGCATGGCGCGAGACAGGTCGACGCGGTCGTGATCCCGTTCGAGCGGGCGGCGAAGGCGGCCCGCGACGCGATGCCGGCCGAGCCCGAGCAGCAGGCGCCGCGGCCGGTCGCCGACGAGCCGCCGGCCGACGTCGCGCCGACCCCGCAGCCGCTGCCGGCGACCGGTGTCGCAACCCCCGTCGCGGACGAGGACCTGATGCGGCTCGCCGCCGACGTCGGCCTGATCCGCCACGTCGAGGCGGTCGTCGCGCTGTCGCGCCGCAGCGTGCGGCTGGTGCCCGGCGACGGCCCGCCGCCCGACGGCAGCCGCACACGCCTCGGCGGCGCCCCGGACCTGCCGTTCGGCGGCGTCTGGCCGAACTGGGAGGGGCGGCCGCTGGCCTTCATCGGCCAGCTCGACCTTGCCGAGGCGAGCGCGCTCGGGCTGGAGCAGGGCGCGCTGCCCGACAGGGGCGTGCTGCTGATCTTCTCCGCGCTGGAGCGGACGCCGTCGGGCTCCTCGCCGCAGGACGGCGAGAGCACGCGCGTGCTGTACGTCGAACCGGAGCGGCTGCCGCGCGACCCGGGCGCGCGGATCGGGATCTCCCAGCCGCACTCCGCGACGGCGCTGGAGCTGTCATCGGAGCTGACGCTGCCGCGCGTCTGGTCGGCGCCGGTGCAGCTGCTCGGCCTCGACGCCGAGGAGCAGGAGCTGTGGGAGCAGGTCCGCCGCGAGCTGGCAGAGCTGCAGGGCGTCGAGCCGTGGGACGCCGGTGAGCCGCTGCGCTCCCGTCACCACCTGCTCGGCTTCGCCGACGAGTCGCGCGCCGACATGCAGGTCGCCTGCGAGCTGGCCGCGCGCGGGATCGACGTCGGCTACGGCGCGCCGTGGTCGCACCCGGAGGCCAAACGGGTCGAGGAGGTCTCCAGACGGTGGCGGCTGCTGCTGCAGCTGACCGTCGACTCCGAGGCCGGTTGGAGCTTCGGCCGCGGCCGCGAGCGGCTGTTCGTGTGGGGGCCGGAGGACGACCTCTCGACGGCCGCCTTCGAGCAGGTCCGCGCGATCGCGCGCTGAGACACTCGCGTCTCCTCCGACACCCTGTCAAGGCGCCAGGAACGCTGCCGATGACCGGGGCAGCTGCCCCCGTCAGACAGCGAGACCAATCGATGGAGCCGCGCACGCGCACGCACGAGGAGATCCGCCGCCAGGGCGGGGTCGGCAACCTCAACGAGGGGGTCGAGATCGTCGTCCACGGTCTCCCCACCCGCCTGATCGCCTGGCCCGGCAACGGCTTTCAGACGGTGAGCGTCCACGTCGTGACGCACCGGCCGGGGGAGGAGAGCGACCGCCACGCCTACGCGCTCGGCGAGGAGGCGGCAGTCTGCCTGCACGGCCACGGCGAGGTGTGGCTACGCGACCGCTGGGTCGCGGTCGGGCCCGGCGACGTCGCCTTCTGGCCGGCCGGCGTCGAGCACGCGACGCGCAACCTTCCCGGCGCCGAGCACGACTTCGTGCTCGTGACGCAGCTGACGCCGCCGCCGCTGCACCTCTACGAGCCGGCCGGCTTCTACGACCGCGGCGCCGGCGCGATGCGCTTTCCGGTGATCGAGCGGGCGCGCCGCGCGGCGACACCGGGCACGCTGCCCGACCGTTGTGAGCTGCGCGCGAGCGACGACGAGCCGGACGTGCGCGCGTGGAACCTCGGCGTCGAGCAGATCCGCGCGCGCGGCGCGCTCTTCAGCCTCTTCCGCGGCGCGCGCTTCGACGCGCTCGGGGCGGAGTCGCTGCTGGTGCTGTGGCCCGGCCACGGCGCCGACGGCGCGGGCTTGATCTTCGGCCCGATCGATCCTGGCAGTCCCGTCCGCCGCCACGCGCATCCCGTCGCCGACGAGTGCGTGATCTTCTGGGACGGCGACCACGCCGACCTGGAGCTGGACGGCCGCCCGGTGCGGATGCGCCGCCACGACGTGCTGCTGGTGCCCGCCGGCGTCGAGCACGGCGGCGGCCCCACGACCGAGCAGGGGCGCATCTGGCTCGGCAGCCTCGCCGCGCCGCCGCAGCTCGACCTGCTGCTGCGCTCCGGCTACAGCGACGGCGCCGCGGTCGCGACGCCGCCGTGGAGCGCGATCAGGCCGCCGGCTGCGTGCGGGCCCAGTAGTCGTTGACGGCCGCGATCGCGCCGCCGGTGATCGAGCTCTTGAAGACCTCGGTGTCGAACGCGTGCGGAAGCGGCTCGGAGGGGACCGGCAGGCCGAGGCCCTCGCAGATCGGCTCCCAGCCGTCCTTCGGCTCCCAGATGATCAGGCGGTCGGCCGGGACGGTCGACTTGACCTCGTCGTTCCAGCGGTTCATCGCCTCGACGAGCGGGGCGCGCTCGCCGAAGGTGTTCGCGAGCGTGCCGCGCGGGCCCTTCCAGAACGTGTCGATGTTGAGGTCCATCCACGACGCCCAGACGGGGTCGATGCGGTAGCGCGCCAGGCACATCGCGCGCATGAACGAGTCGCCGAAGTAGATCTGCACGATCGTGTCGTTCATCGACTTCGCCCACGCGTCCCCGTCGCGCACGCTCAGCAGGACCTTCGCGTCCGGGTACTTGTCCATCAGCTCGCGCCAGTGGTAGGCCGCCGGCCAGTCGACGGTCGCCTCGAAGCCCTCGAAGATCTCGTCCCACGGCTCCTCGCCGTTGTACGCCCGGCGCCACTGGTCGACGCCTCTCTCCATGTCGGCCATCATGTCCTTCATGTGATACGTCGGCAGCCCGAGCATTCTCAGGGCCAGCCACTGGGTCGTCGTCGCGGTCCGGGGCAGTCCAGCGCCGATGAGCTTCATCCACTCTCCGTTCGGGGAATTGGGGGGATCCGAGATCACAACAGCCGATCTGGCCGGAGGTTGCGCCGTTCGACTACCCTGCGGCCGGTGAGCACCAGCGAGCAGAACGCCTTCCGGATCGCGTTCCACCGGCCTGAAGCCGAACGGCGCGTCGTGATCTTGCCGGGCGCACGCTATCCGACGCGGGGGCCATTGCTGTGGTTCGCCCGTGAAGTGGCGATCGCGAAGGGCTTCGGCGTGCTCGAAGTGCTCGACGAGCCGACCGCCGAGGAGGACCCGTTCGCGTGGGTGCGCGACCGCGCGCAACGCGCGCTCGACCACCAGCCGGCGCCGACGACGGTGCTGCTGGGCAAGTCGCTCGCCAGCCACGTCGCCGACCTCGCGGTCGAGCGGGAGCTGCCCGCGATCTGGCTGACGCCGCTGCTCGACCGCCCGGAGGTGCGCGCGGCGATCACCGGGGCGACGCGGCCGCTGCTGATGGTCGGCGGCACCGCCGACCCGACGTGGCAGCCCGACGGCCTCGGCTCCAGCGCCCTGATCTCGCAGCTGGAGCTGGCCGGCCACGACCACTCGCTGCAGATCCCGCGCGATCCGATCGCGTCGATCGGCTCGTTGAAGAAGGTCACCAAGCAGGTCGAGCGGTTCCTCGGCGGCAGCTGGCTGGAGTGAGCGCGCGCTCGCGCGGCCATGCCCGCGCGGTCGCCTGAAGCGGGCCGCGCGCCCGCGCACGAGGCGTTCATTTTCCTCTTAGGGAGCTTTCGCCCCCGCTTACGTCTCGTTCAACGATGACTCAGGAAGCTGGCCCATCCTGCTTGTCATGCACACACCCAAGGCCATCGTCACCCTCGCCGCAGCCGCCGTCCTCGGCGCTGCGGGCGGCGCTGCGGTCGTCGGCGTCGTCGGCGATGACGGCGGCTCGACCAAGACCGTGATCGAGCCGGCTGCCTCGCAGCCCAACAAGGTCTCCGTCTCGCAGGACTCCGGCGCCGAGCAGAGCGCCAAGGAGATCTACGCGAACGCCAGCGACTCCGTCGTCTTCATCACCTCGACGATCACCGCGGAGTCCTCCGCGAGCGATCCCTACAGCGAGCAGTCCGGCCAGTCGGGCGAGGCGACCGGCTCCGGCTTCGTCATCTCCGCCGACGGCTACATCGTCACGAACGCGCACGTCGTCAACGGCGCCTCCGAGATCGCCGTCAAGATCGGCGACGGCGACTCGCAGCAGGCCGAGCTGGTCGGCAAGGACGAGTCGACCGACATCGCGCTGCTGAAGGTCAGCGGCGCCAGCAACCTGAAGCCGCTCGCCTTCGCCGACTCGGACGCGCTCACCGTCGGCGACGACGTCTTCGCGATCGGCAACCCGTTCGGTCTCGACCGCACGCTCACGACCGGCGTGGTCTCCGCGCTCCAGCGCCAGATCACCGCGCCCAACGGCTACACGATCGACGGCGTGATCCAGACCGACGCGCCGATCAACCCCGGCAACTCGGGCGGTCCGCTGCTTGACGGCGAAGGCCACGTGATCGGCGTCAACTCGCAGATCCTGACCGGCTCCTCGACCAGCCAGGGCAACGTCGGCATCGGCTTCGCCGCGCCGGCCAACACGGTCAGAAGCGTCGTCGAGCAGCTGAAGGCGACCGGCAGCGTCAAGCACGCCTACCTCGGCGTCCAGATGGGCGATGCCGAGAGCGGCGGCGCGCAGGTCGGTGCCGTCACCGACGGCGGCCCCGCGGCTTCCGCGGGCGTCCAGGAAGGCGACGTGATCGTCGGCTTCGACGGCAGAAGCGTCACCGACGCGGCGACGCTGTCGGGCCTGGTCAATGGCAAGCTGGCCGGCGACGAGGTCGAGCTGACCGTCCGCCGCTCCGGCGAGGACCACACGCTGAAGGTCACCCTCGGCGAGCAGCCGGCGAACGCCGCGGGCAGCAGCTCGCAGCAGCAGGAGCAGGTCGATCCGCAGCAGCAGCAGCCGACCGACCCGACGCAGCCGACCGATCCGCAGCAGCAGGTCGACCCGACCGATCCCTACGGACAGGGCCAGCAGAGCGATCCGTACGGCCAGCAGACCGAGCCGGCCGATCCCTACGGCGAGCAGCAGCAGACCGACCCGTACGGCGGCAGCGGCAGCGAGCAGCAGCAGATCGACCCGCGCGACCTGCTGGAGCAGCTGATCCCGTAGCAGCCGCAGCGCAGCACAAGCTTCTCGCTCCACACGCTCGCAACCCCCCGTGCCGCGTGGAGCGGGACCGCCCGTCCGACAGCCTCCCCTTCTGTCGGACGGGCACGCTGGACCCGCTGTACGCGGGTCCTGGGAGGAGGGAGCAGGACGAGCCCGGCCCGGAGATCCGTTTCCGAGCCGGGCTCTTATCCTTTGGCCGATGCGGAACCAGCTGCGTCCCCTCTTCGACCGTGTCGTGATCAAGGAGCTCGAACCGGATCGCGTGCGCGACTCCGGTCTCCTCGTCCCGGCCGGCACCAACGAGCCGCCGCCCCAGCACGGGATCGTGCTCGCCGTCGGGCAGGGGCTCGACTGGTGGCAGCACGTCGGCGTCACGATGCCGGTCAGACCGGGCGACCACGTCGTCTTCCCGGCGTCGGCCGGGTCGTGGGTCGAGGTCGACGAGGAGCGGCTGCTGGTCTGCCGCGTCGGCGAGCTGCTCGGGGTGCTCGAGCTGGTGCCGGTCCCCGATTGAGCACGCGCCGGTGACGCTCCCGCGACAGCGCCGGCGCGCGTGACGAGCATCCGCTCGTGACCCTGCTGGAGGCGCTGCTGGTGCTGGCGGCCGGCGTCGGCGCCGGCACGATCAACACCGTCGTCGGCAGCGGCACGCTGATCACGTTCCCGGTCCTGCTCGCGGTCGGCTACTCGCCGATCACGGCGAACGTGTCGAACTCGCTGGGGCTGGTGCCGGGCTCGCTGTCAGGCGCCTACGGCTATCGCCGCGAGCTGGCCGGGCAGCGCTCGCGCATCATCCGCTACGGCACCGCGTCGCTGGTCGGCGGCGCGACCGGCGCCGCGCTGCTGTTCGTGCTGCCGGCGGCCGCCTTCGACGCGATCGTGCCGGTGATGATCGCCGTCGCGCTCGTGCTCGTGATCTTCCAGCCGCGGCTGGCGCGGGCGCTCGCGGCGCGGCGCCATCCCGACGCGCCGAGACGCGAGGGCGGCCCGGTCGCCTTCTCGCTCGGGTACCTGACGGGCGTCTACGGCGGCTACTTCGGCGCGGCGCAGGGGATCCTGCTGCTGGCGATCTTCGGCTTGACGCTCGACGAGGAGATGCAGCGCGTCAACGCGCTCAAGAACGTGCTGGCGATGATCGTCAACCTCGTCGCGGGGATCGTCTTCCTGTTCGTCGCCCACGTCGCGTGGGAGGCGGTCGCGCTGCTGGCGGTCGGCTCGGCCGCGGGCGGGCAGATCGGCGCCAAGATAGGTCGCCGCCTGCCGCCGGCGGCACTGCGCGGCTTGATCGTCGTGGTGGGCGTGACCGCGATCGCGCAGCTGCTGACGCGGTGAGCGCCCGCGGGCGCGCGGCGCGGCGCGCGCCGGGTGCCTGCCTACAGCTGCTCGCCGATGTAGAAGCCGACGCGTTGGCCCTCGATCTGGGCGTCGAGCGTCTTGTCGTCGAGGATCTCGGCGGCGTGCTCCTCGACGAAGACGCGCGCGCCGGCCTCGTCGAGCACCTGGTCTGAGTCGGCCGGGACCTCGGCGACCGTCACCTCCAGCGGCGCCGGTTGCTCGGCGCCCGGTTGCGTGGCGATGCGGATCCCGGCGCCGTCGGGGATCTCGGGCGAGGCGACGATCCCGCGGATCGCCTCGGCTGCTGTCTCCGTGATGGTGAGCACGGTGGTGCTCCTCTCAGTCGCTGTGGGGGCGTCTTCAACGCCTGCCCGTCGGGCCGTCGTCGGAAACGACGAGGGTCCGCACCGCATCCGCGGACTCGGCCGCGAGCGCGGCATGGGCGAGCGCGGCGGCCTCGTCGGCGTCGAGTGCGCGCACGGCCTGCTTGACCGCCGCGACCGATGGCGCGGCGACCGACAGCTCGCGCACGCCGAGGCCGACGAGCAGCGGCGCGGCGACCGGATCGGCGGCCAGCTCGCCGCAGACGCCGACCCAGCGACCGTGCGCGCGGGCCGCTCTGCAGACCTCGTCGACCAGCCGCAGGACGGCGGGGTGGAGGCCGTCGGCGAGCGCCGCCAGCGCGGCGTTGCCGCGCTCAGCGGCGAGCACGTACTGGGTCAGGTCGTTGGTGCCGAGCGAGAAGAAGTCGACCTCGTGCGCGAGCTGCACGGCGGTCAGCGCGGCGGCGGGGACCTCGATCATGATCCCGACCTCGAAGCCGTCGCGCGGGGTGGTCCTGGTCTGCTCGATCGCTTGCTGGAGCAGCGTGCGGGCGGTGCGCAGCTCGTCGATCGTGGCGACCATCGGGAACATCAGCTTGACGTTGTCATGGGCGGCCGCGGTGCGCGCGATCGCGCGCAGCTGCGTGCTCAGCAGCTCGGGTCGCGCGAGCCCGAGGCGGAGGCCGCGGACGCCGAGGAAGGGGTTGGCCTCGGCCGGCATGCCGAGGTAGGGGAGCGGCTTGTCGGCGCCGGCGTCGAGCGTGCGGATCACGAGCGGGCGGCCGTCGAGCGCCGCCGCCGCCTGCGCGTAGATCTGCAGCTGCTCCTCCTCGGTGGGGGCGGCCGCGCGGTGGAGGAAGGCGAACTCGGTGCGGAACAGCCCGACGCCGTCGGCGCCCGCGGCGCGCCCCTCGGCGGCGTCCGCCGGCGCGCCGGCGTTGGCGGCGACCTCGACGGTGACGCCGTCGCGCGTTGTGGCGGGATCGTGCGCGGCCGCGCGCGCCTGCTCGGCGAGGGCGGCCGCGCGCGCCTGCCGGTCGCGGTAGTCGCGCTGGGTGTCGGGGTCGGGCGCGGGGATCAGCAGGCCGGTGTCGCCGTCGAGGATGGCGGTGGCCGCCACTTGCTCGCTCGCCTCGCCTGCCACCTCGCCGGCGCCGGCAGTGCCCGCATCCGCGGTTTCGGCAGCTGCCGCGCCCGGCGCGACGAGCGCGAGCAGCGCGGCGCCGAGGCCGACGACGGCCGGGACGCCGAGCGCGCGGGCGAGGATCGCGCCGTGCGAGGTCGGCCCGCCCTCGGCGGTCGCGATCCCGGCGACTGTGGCGCGGTCGAGCCCGGCGGCGTCGATCGGCGTCAGGTCGCGTGCGACGACGATCGCGCGGCCGCTGCCGCGTGACGAGCCCGCATCAGGCGCGCCGCTGTCTGCGGCAGCTGCGCCGCGGTTCGCGTCGGGCGTGCCGCGATCTGCGTCGGGCGTGCCGCGATCTGCGGCGAGCTCGCGCAGGACGCGGCGGCCGACGTCGAGCACGTCGCCGGCCCGCTCGCGCTGGTACGGGTCGTCGAGCGCGCGGTAGCGGTCGGCGATCGCCTCGATCGCGTCGGCCCACGCGCGGCCGGCGCTGCGCCCGGCGTCGATCGCCTGCCGCGCCGGCCCGAGCAGCGCGCCGTCGTCGAGCACGAGCGCGAGCGCGTCGAGGATCTCGGCCTCCTCCGGCCCGACCTCGCGCGCGAGCCGCTCGCGCCGCCGCCCGACCTCCTCGCGGACCGTTGCGCGCGCGTCTGCCAGCACCGCCCACTCTTCCTCCGGCGATCCGCCAGGTTCGTCGAGGATCGGCGGCAGCTCCTCCTCGTCCTCGCCGCCAAGCCGTCGCAATGGCCCGAGCGCGATCCCCGGCGAGCTGGGGATGCCGGCGAGCGCGCCGGCAGGGGCGCCGGGTGGGAGCGGGCGGGAGCTGGGCGGGGCGCCGGGCGGGGGACGGGGCGCGGGCGGGACTTCGGGCTTGGCATCGCCGCCACCACCCGTTGCCACTTCGCGCAGCCTCTGCACCGCGAGGCGCGCGTCGGGGCCGGTGGCGCGGACGATCAGCTCGTGGCCCTCGCGCACCCCGAGCGTGGCGATCGCGTTCAGCGAGCCCGCCGGTGCCGGGCCCGCGCCGGTCGTCGCGTTCTCCACCTCGATCTGGGCCGAGAGTGCGGCGGCGGTGCGCACGAATCGCGCGGCCGGCCGCGCGTGTAACCCCTGCGAGACCGTCACCGCGAACCGCTCCTCGACCGTGTCGGAGGGAGGAGTGGCGGTTTGTGCATCCCCAGGATGAACAGATCGCCGGTCGTCCGGCGGGGCGGGGGCGTGGGGCGGGGCGGCGCCGGCGCCCTCGGCCTCCCCGAGGTGCGCGGCCTTCCCGGCCAACCCACCGCGCGCCTCGTCCGCGACCGCGTCGAGCGAGGCGCCGCCGGCCGCCGAGACCGCCGCCGCGACGGCGCCCTCGACCAGCGGCGCCGCGACCAGCCGCACCTGTTCGCCGAGCGCGGGATCGAGCAGCTCGACGGCCATCTCGGCGCTCAGGACCGCGCTGCCGAGGTCCATCAGCACCAGCACGCCGTCGCCGGAGCCGTCGTCGGCCGCCTCGATCGCGCTCATCACGCGCGTCGCGTCGGTGCCGAGCGGCGCCTCCTCGCCCTCGCCCGGCGGCTCCAGGCCGCCGGCCGTCTCCAACCGCACCTCGCCGCCCATCTCGCGCGCCAGCTCCGCCACCCCGGCCGCCAGACGGGCGCTGTGCGAGACGACGACGAGGCCGACCATCACGCGGCTCCGCGCCACCGCAGCGCGCGCGGGGCGGCGCCGCGCGGCGGCGGTGCGGCGGCGGGGCGCCGCATGATCGCTAGTCCTTCACCCACCCGAGCGTGCGCTGGACTGCCTCCTTCCAGCGGGCGTAGCGCTTTTCGATCTCCTCCTTCGGCTCCGACGGCTCCCAGCGCTTGTCCTCGCCCCAGTTTCTCGTCACGTCGTCAGTGCCCGACCAGACGCCGACCGCGATCCCAGCCGCGTACGCCGCGCCGAGCGCCGTCGTCTCCGAGACCTTCGGGCGGATCGTCGGCACACCGAGCACGTCGGCCTGGAACTGCATCAGCAGCTCGTTGGAGACCATGCCGCCGTCGACCTTCAGCTCCTTGAACGGCGCACCCGACGCCTCGTTCGCGGCGTCGACGACCTCGCGGCTCTGCCACGCGACCGACTCCAGCACCGCGCGCGTGATGTGGGCCTTGTTCGTGAACGCCGTCATGCCGACGAGCACGCCGCGGGCGTCGTCTCTCCAATAGGGCGCGAAGAGGCCCGAGAAGGCCGGCACGAAGTAGACGTCGCCGGTGTCCTCGACCGACGCCGCCAGTCTCTCGGACTCCGGCGCGCTTCTGATGATCCCGAGCTGGTCTCGCAGCCACTGCACGCCGGCGCCGGTGACGGCGATCGAGCCCTCCAGCGCGTAGACCGCGTCCTGGTCGCCGATCTTGTAGCCGACGGTCGTCAGCAGCTTCTCGGAGGCGACCGGCTCGTTGCCGGTGTTGACGAGCAGGAACGAGCCGGTCCCGTACGTGTTCTTCGCCGTCCCCGGCTCGAAGCAGGCCTGGCCGAACAGGGCCGCCTGCTGGTCGCCGAGCACGCCAGCGACCGGCACGCCGTCGAGCACCGTCCCCTGCACCTCGCCGTAGACCTCCGACGAGGATCTGATCGCCGGCAGCATCTCGCGCGGCAGGCCCATCAGCGAGAGCGACTCCTCGGACCAGTCGAGCGTTCTCAGGTCCATCAGCATCGTGCGCGAGGCGTTCGTCACGTCGGTCACGTGGACGCCGCCGTTCGGTCCCCCGGTGAGGTTCCAGATCGTGTAGGTGTCCATCGTGCCGAAGAGGATGTCCCCTGCCTCGGCGCGCTCGCGCACGCCGTCGACGTTGTCGAGGATCCACTTCGCCTTCGGCCCGGAGAAGTACGTCGACAGCGGCAGGCCGCAGATCTTGCGCAGGCGGTCCGGCCCCTTGTCGCCGGCCAGCTCGGCGACGATCTGCGAGGTGCGCGTGTCCTGCCAGACGATCGCGTTGTAGACCGCCTCGCCGGTTCTGCGATCCCACAGCACGGTCGTCTCGCGCTGGTTGGTGATGCCGATCGCCTTGACCTCTCTCGGCCTCACGTCGGACTTGCCGAGCGCGTCGGCGATCACCTCTCTCACGCGCGTGCGGATCTCGTGCGGATCGTGCTCGACCCAGCCCGCTCTCGGGTGGATCTGTCTGTGCTCACGCTGGCCGACCTGCACGATGTTGCCGTCGGTGTCGAAGATGATGAAGCGCGAGCTGGAGGTCCCTTGGTCGATCGCGCCGACGTACTCAGCCATGTCTCGGTCTCCTCATGCCGTCGTCTCGTCCCAGCTCCCCGCGAGGGCGCGCAGCAGCAGCGCCGTCGACGTGGCACCCGGGTCCTGGTGTCCGATGGAGCGCTCGCCAAGGTAGCTCGCGCGGCCCTTTCTGGCGAGCAGCGGGATCGTCGCCCGCGCGCCCTCCTCGGCGGCGTCGGCGCTGGCGGCCAGCGCCTCCGCCAGCGGCTTGCCGTCATCGACCGCCGCTCGCAGCGCGTCACGGGCCGGGATCAGCGCGTCGACCATCGTCTTGTCGCCCGGCTCGGCCTTGCCGCGTCTCTGCACCGCCGCCACGGCGGCGTCGAGCGCGTCGGCCCATACGGCCGCGTCGGGCTCGCGCGCTCTCGTCGCGCCCGCGAGCGCAATGAAGAGCGAGCCGTAGAGCGGCCCGGCCGCGCCGCCGACGGTCGACAGCAGCGTCATGCCGACCGTTCTGAGCGCGGCCGACGACGAGTCGGCGGCGGCGCCGTCGAGTCTCGCGACGACGGCCGTGAAACCGCGCGCCATGTTCGCGCCGTGGTCACCGTCGCCGATGTCGGCGTCGAGCCGGTTCAGTCTGTCGCGCTCCTGTTCGAGCGCGCCGGCGGACCGGCGCACCCATTCGCTCACGTCCACTCAGACCCCCCAGCGCAGCGCCGTCGTGTCCACCGGCGCGTCCCACAGCCGCACCAGCTCGTCGTCGAGCTTCAGCAGCGTGATCGACGTGCCGGCCATCTCCAGCGAGGTGATGAAGTTGCCGACGAGGTTGCGCTCGATCGTCAGGCCGCGCTCGCTCAAGACCTGCGCGACGCGGCGGTAGACGACGTACAGCTCGATCAGCGGCGTGCCGCCCATCCCGTTGACGAACGCGAGCACGCGGTCGCCCGAGTTGAACGGAAGGTCGGAGAGGATCGGCTCGAGCAGGCGGTCGACGATCGCGTCGGCCGGCTCCAGTCTGACCCGCTCGCGTCCCGGCTCGCCGTGGATGCCGATGCCGATCTCCATCTCGTCGTCGGCCAGCTCGAAGGTCGGCGAGCCGACGTGGGGGACAGTGCACGACGTCAGCGCCATCCCCATCGAGCGCGCCTGCTCGTCGACGCGGCGGGCGATCGCGGCGACCTCGGCCAGCGATCTGCCCTCCTCGGCGGCGGCGCCCGCGAGCTTCTCCACGAGCACGGTCGCGCCGACGCCGCGGCGGCCGGCGGTGTAGGTCGAGTCCTGCACGGCGACGTCGTCGTCGACCAGCACCGACTCGACCTCCGACCCCTCGGCCGCCGCCAGCTCGGCGGCGGTCTCGAAGTTCATCACGTCGCCGGTGTAGTTCTTGACGATGTGCAAGACGCCGGCGCCGCCGTCGACCGCCTGCGTGGCGGCGAGCATCTGGTCGGGCGTGGGGGAGGTGAAGACGGCCCCGGGGCAGGCGACGTCGAGCATGCCGCGCCCGACGAAGCCGCCGTGCAGCGGCTCGTGGCCGCTGCCGCCGCCGGAGAGGATCCCGACCTTCCCGCTCACGGGCGCATCCGCGCGCGCGACGAAGGCCGGGTCGTGCGAGACGCGCAGCCGGTCGCCGTGAGCGGCCGCGACGCCTTCCAGCGCCTCACGCACGACCGCCTCGGGATCGTTGATCAGCTTCTTCATGGGGCGCCACCGCCTGGCGTCCTGCCGGGGGGCCTGCCGGTCGTGCGACCCTCGGCGTCGTCGCCGGCCACGTAGCCGCGGCTGGCTCTGTCCTCGGTCTCGATCTCGGTCACACCCTCCTCCTCGACGCCGATGTCGGGCTCGACCCCGCGCGACTTCAGCACGTCGCCGATGAAGAAGTCGTAGAGGAAGGCCGCTATCGACGCACCGATCAGAGGTCCGACGATCGGGATCCACATGTAGCTGTTGATGTTGCCGTAGTCGCCTGGGACGGCGATCTCCTTCCAGCCCTCGATCCATGCCACGAGCCGTGGGCCCAGGTCACGCGCGGGGTTGATCGCGTAGCCGGAGTTGGCACCGAAGGAGAGGCCGATCGCGACGACGACGATGCCGACGATCAGCGGCGCGAGGTTCGACTTCGGCGGCTGGTTGTAATTGTCGATGAGCGCGAAGATGCAGAAGACCAGCAGCGCCGTGCCGACGATCTCCGAGAACAGCGGGCCGAATATGTTCCCGTAGTACCCGGCCGGGAAGGTCGCGAAGATCGAGTAGGTGCCGACCGAGTCGGGCGTGCCGCGGACAATGTCGTCGGCCCGCTCCAGCGAGTCGATCGACGGCGCGTACAACCAGTAGAGGATCAACGCCGCGACGAACGCGCCCAGCAGCTGCGCGATGACGTAGAAGGGCACCTTCGCCCACGCGAAGCCGCGCCGCAGCGCGAGCGCGAGCGTGACCGCCGGATTGAGGTGGGCTCCGGTGACACCGCCGGCGACGTACACGCCGAAGGTCACGCCGAAACCCCAGCCGAAGGCGATGATGAGCCAGCTCGCGGTGTCGAATTCACCACGACCCGACTGCGGCAGTGCCGCGACCGCCATTGCGACAGAACCGACGCCGAACATGATCAGGATGAACGTCCCGGCGAATTCACCAAGGGCATCGCCGAAGTTTGTGCGCCGCCAAGCCGCATCGGGGCCGAACCGCGAAGTCCCGCCAGGCTTGGGCGCTGGCTGTGTGGGGGGCATGGATTCGACATACCCCGAACGACCTGTGCTGACCCGCCGCCAGCTCGCCTGCTAAGAACCTTCATACGATGCGCAATCCACTGCCAGAGCGGGCGTTCGAGCGGCCCTTCGACGTGATCGTGATCGGCGCCGGGATCAACGGCACCGGGATCGCCCGTGACGCCTCGCTGCGCGGGCTGAAGGTGCTGCTCGTCGACAAGCACGACATCGGCGCCGGCACGACCAGTCGCTCGACCCGCCTGATCCACGGCGGACTCCGCTATCTGGAGCATCGCGAGCTGCCGCTGGTGCGCGAATCGCTGCGCGAGCGCGAGGTGCTGCTGCACATCGCGCCCCACCTCGTCCATCCGCTGTCGTTCCTGCTGCCCGTCTACGAGGAGCACAGACGCGGCACGAAGATGATCCGCATGGGGATGATGGCCTACGACGCGCTGTCGCTCGACAAGTCGATGTCACGCCACCGGATGCTCAATCGCGGTGAGGCGCTCCAGCGCGAGCCGGGTCTGCGCCGCGACGGGCTGAGAGGCGCCGCCGCCTACTACGACGCGCAGGCCGAGTACCCGGAGCGGCTGTCGCTGGAGAACGCGCTCGACGCGCGCCGGCTCGGCGCCGTCGTGCTGCCGTACATGCGCGTCGCCGAGCTGCAGCGCGGGCCGGCCGGGCGCGTCACCGGCGTCGCGTTGCACGACGAGCTGCACGGACGCGACCACGTCGCGCACGGGACCGTGATCGTCAACGCGGCGGGGCCGTGGGTCGATCGCGTGCTGGGCGGGATCGAGCCGCCCGACCAGCGCATGATCGGCGGCACGAAGGGCAGCCACCTCGTCGTCGCCGCCTTCCCCGGCGCGCCGCGCGAGGCGGTCTACGCGGAGGCGGTCGAGGACGGGCGGCCGTACTTCGTCGTGCCGTGGAACGGGCTGTACCTGATCGGCACGACCGACTCGCGCTTCGACGGGGACCTCGACCGCGTCGAGGCGACCGACGACGAGATCGCCTATCTGATCTCAGAGACGAACAAGCTCTTCCCCGAGGCCGGCTTGAGAGCCGCCGACGTGCTCTACACCTACGCGGGCGTGCGGCCGCTGCCGGTCGCGCCCGACGGCGACGAGGCGGCGATCACGCGCAGCCACGTGATCCACGACCACGCGCCCGGCGTCGAGGGGCTGCTGTCGATCGTCGGCGGCAAGATCACGACGTACCGGCAGCTGGCAGAGGAGGTCGTCGACGCGGTCGTCAAGAAGGTCGCGGTCAAGGCCGGCAAGTGCCGCACCCATCAGGTGCCGCTGCCGGGCGGGACCGTCTACCGCTTCGACGACTTCCGCGAGCGCTTCCATGCGACCAGCGGCCTCGAGCGCGCGACCGGCGAGCGGCTGCTGCGGATCTACGGCACGCGCGCCGCCGAGGTGCTCGACTACGCCGACGGCCACCCGGACCTGCGCGAGCCGTTCGACGCGCCGACCGGCGCGATCGGCGCCGAGGTCGTCTTCTCGCTGCGGACCGAGCTGGCCGAGACGCTCGCCGACGTGCTGCAGCGCCGCACGATGGTCGGCTTCGGCGCCGAGGTCGGGCTCGGCGCCGTCGACGCGGCCGCCGAGCTCGCGGTCCGCCACCTCGGCTGGAGCGAGGAGCGTGCCGCGCGCGAGGCGGCCGGCTTCCGCGCGCAGGTCGGGGTGCTGCGCCCCCGCTACGCCGCGCAGGCGTAGCAGCCGGCGTCGGCCATCTCGGCCAGCTCGTCGTCGAGCTCGCCGAGGGAGATGAGCTCGATGACAGGGGTGGCGGCCGGCGCGTCGGCGTCGGCGGCGACGAGGGCCGGCGCGGCGGCCGTCCGCGCGAACGCGGGCGCGTCGTGCGGCTGCGGCTCGCGCGGGCGGCCGTGCTCGGTCAGCTCGTGCAGGTAGGTGGCGATCACGCCGAGCGCGGCGCGGTCGTTGCGGTTGGTGGGTGAGGCGGGGACCCCGATGCGGGCAGCGGCCATGCTGCGCCCTCCTTGGTTCGATCAAGTTCGAACTCGAAGGTAGCAGGTTGGTTTGGGATCGATCGAACTATCTGGCTGCTTCCTGCTCCGCCGCCTTCTGCTGACCCTGCTTCACGATCAGCGCCGCGCCGGCGAGGCCGGCGCCGAGCTGCGCGAGCGCCCAACCGGCGCCCCAGCGCTCGCGGCCGCGGGCGGCGTCGAGCGACAGCGCGCCGGGGCCGGCGTCGACGATCGCGAAGACCGCCGCCGTCAGCACCAGGTTGTACTCCCAGCCGCCCTCGGTGACCCACGGGCCTCTGTCGCGGTGGGCCGTCGCGACCGCGGCCGCCATCGTGCCGGTCAGCGCGGCGCCGGCCGCCGGCGTCAGCAGCCCGAGCGCCAGCAGCGCGCCGCCGCCGGCCTCCGCGGCGCCGCCGGCGACCGCCGCCTGCTTGCCCGGCGAGAGCCCCATCCCCTCGAACGCCTGGCCGGTCGCGTCGGGGCCGTGACCGCCGAACCAGCCGAACAGCTTCTGCGTGCCGTGTCCGATGAACAGGCCGCCGATCGTCGCGCGCAGCAGCGCCAGTCCGAGCTTCATCGCGAGTCGCCTCCAAGCATGTGGGAACCACCCAGCCAGCTCGCCGTTGCACGACCGCTCCAAACACCGGGGCGCGGCATGGCGCGACCGGTGGGGTCGCGCGCTGGACCGGCGGGTAGGGTCACGCTCATGCTGCTCTCGGTCATGATCGAAGGCCAGGAGGACGTCACCTGGCCGCACTGGCTGGCGCTCGCGGGCACCGCGCAGCGCCTCGGCTTCACCGGCCTCTATCGCTCCGACCACTACCTCTCGGTCGTCGACAAGCGCGAGCGCGGCGCGCTCGACGCCTGGGGGACGATCTGCGCGCTCGGCGCGGTGACGGAGCGGATCCGGCTCGGCACGATCGTCAGCCCCACGTCCTTCCGTCACCCGTCGGTGCTGGCGAAGCTCGTCACGACCGCCGACCACGTCTCCAGAGGACGGGCCGAGCTCGGGCTCGGCTCCGGCTGGTGGGAGTCCGAGCACAACCGCTACGGCTTCCCGTATCTGCCCGTCAGAGAGCGCTTCGACGTGCTCGAGGAGCAGCTGGAGATCATCACGCGGCAGTGGCAGGACGAGCCGTTCTCGTTTCACGGCGCCCACTACGCGATCGACGAACTGGACGCGCGCCCGAAGACGCTCGCGCGGCCGCGCCCGCTGCTGCGGATCGGCGGCAAGGGCAAGCCGCGCAGCCTCGCGCTCGCCGCCCGCTACGCCGACGAGTACAACACCGTCCACATGTCGCCGGAGCAGTGCCGCGAGATCCGCGCCGGGCTCGACGACGCCTGCGTCGCCGCCGGCCGCGACCCCGCGACGCTGCCGCTGTCGCTGATGAACGGCTTCGTGATCGGGCGCGACCAGGCCGAGCTGGTCGGGCGCGCGGCGAGCATCCTCGACTGGCTCGGGCGCGAGGTCGACGTCGTCGAGCAGGAGCTGGAGGAGCTGCGCAAGAGCTGGATCGTCGGCACCCCCGACCAGTTCGGCGCGCGCCTGCACGAGTACAGCGTCGCGGGGGTCACGCACGTGATGCTCCAGCACCACCTCTACGAGGACGACGACGCGCTCGAGCTGATCGCGCAGCGGTTGCCGTAGAGCGCGCGCGGCCGTTCGCGGCGAGCTTCGCGGAGGACGCGACGGCGGCCGCCCGCCGGGTGCCCGTCGGTTCTCCGCCAGTGACTGGCGGGCCGCTCCATGGGAGCGGCGGTCACCGGCTGGGAGCGTGGTCGCATGCTTCCGAACGCCTTCAAGCGCCGGCGGGCCGCGATCGTCGCGGGCGCGCTGCTGCCACTTCTGAGCGCCACGCCGGCCGCCGCCTTCAGCGGCGACTGGAATCCGCTCCCGGGCCTCAACGCCGCCAGCGGCGGCGACTGGATCCGCGACTACGAGACCGGCCTGGCGCCGGGCACCGTCTACGCGGCGACCGAGGGCGGCGGCATCTTCCGCTCGACCAGCGCCGGGGTCTCCTGGGCGCCGCTCTCGACCGGTCTGCCGGACCACTCCGCGAGAACGGTCCGGACGCTCGCGCTCGACGGCACGCGGATGCTCGCCGGCACGCAGGCCGGCGTCTTCGTCCTCAACGGCTCGACCTGGACCCCGCTCGGCCAGGGCAGCGGACCCGGCAAGCTGAGCGCCTCGGTGCAGGCGCTGCTGCCGCTCGGCGGCAACCTGCTCGCGGGCACGTTCGCCGGCGGCGTCTTCCGCAGCGCCGACGGCGGCCAGACGTGGCAGCCGCCCGGGCCGGGCAGCGGCATGCCAGCCGGTGCGACCGTCTGGTCGCTCACCTCGTTCGCGAGCATGGTGCTGGCCGGCACCACCAGCGGCGTCTACAGATCGCTCGACGGCGGCGTCAGCTGGACGCCTTCCGGCGACGGGATCCCGCCCGGCGTGACGACCTTCCGCGTCTTCGGCGACAGCGGCGCGCCGAACGTCTGGTACGCGGGCACGGGCAGCGGCGTCTACCGCTCGCTCGACGCCGGCTTCACCTGGTCGTCGATCTCCAACGGCCTGCCGGGCGGCAGCAACGGCGCCGTGCGCGACCTCAAGAGCTTCGTCACGCCGGCCGGCACGCGCCTCTACGCGGCGACCGGCAACGGCGTCTCCAGCGCGGTCGTGCGGCTCGGCGCGCTGCCGGGCGAGGTCCGCTGGTCGCAGGTGACCACGAGAGGGATGGCGCCGAACCTCGAGCTGTGGGCGCTGACGGACCTGCTCGGCGGCAGCTCGCTGCTGGCCGGCAGCAAGTCCGACGGCGGCTTCGGTCTCACCTTCACGCCGCCGTTCTCGATCACGCCGCCGTCAGTCGACGGCAGCGTGCGCGTCGGCGCCACCGTCTCCGCCGACGTCGGCTCGTGGATCGGGACCGGCACGCTCGGCTTCGGCTTCGGCTGGGAGCGCTGCACGACGCAGAACTCCGGCTGCACGACGATCAGAGGGGCTGAGGGGAACGAGTACGTCGTCGGCGACGACGACTTCGGCAAGTGGCTGCGCGTCGTCGTGACGGCGAGCAACGGCGCGCCGCTGTTCACCTTCCCGAGCGCGACCTCCGACGGCGTCAGAGCGACGGCCAAGCTCGGCTCGCTGCCGGGCGACTCGACGACGAGCGCGCCGCTGGTGACGATCGACGCGCCCGGTGACGGAACGAAGCCGAGAGTCGGCGACGTCGCGCGCATCACCGTCAAGACGACGATGCCGAACCAGACCTTCAACCCCAACGCGACCTTCGCGCCGACCTACCAGTGGCTGCGCTGCGCTGCCGACTACAGCGGCTGCAAGGCGATCATCGGCGCGACCGGCGCCTCCTACGTGCTGCAGACCGCCGACGCGGCGATGCGCGTGAAGGCGCGCGTGACGGGTGCCAACGTCTTCGGCGCGCACACGCTCGAGTCGGCCAACGCGAGCAACCTTGTGATCCCCGACGCGGCGCAGGCGCTCGTCGCGCCCGCGCTCGACGGCACCGCCGCGATCGGCGAGACGCTCGTCGGCAACGTCGGCGGCTGGAAGAGCCCGAAGACGACGTGGGAGCGGCAGTGGCAGCGCTGCGAGGCCGACGGCTCGGGCTGCAACTCGATCATCGGCGCCGGCGGCTCCGCCTATACCGTCGTGCCGCTCGACGCCGGCAAGCGGCTGCGGATGCGCGTGCTGGCCGACGTGAACGAGTCGTACGCGCTGCCGGCGGCGGTCGAGACGTACACGCCGCTGAGCGAGGTCGTGCCGGTGCCGGGCGGGGGCGCCGGTGGCGGCGGCGAGACGGGCGGCGGCACCGGCGGCGGGACCGGCGGCGGTGGCGGAACCGGCGGCGGGGGTCAGGGCGGCGGCCAGCCCGCGCCC
>NZ_JAWSTH010000098.1:0-23939 GCF_033542075.1 Conexibacter stalactiti | reverse complement strand
GCTCCGAGAACGCCGCCGCTGCCGCCGCGCCCGCGGAGAGCGCGCCGACGGCACCGTCCGGCAGCACGGCCGAGCCCGGCGCTGCCGCGCAGCCGGCCGCCCCGGCGCCCGCATCCGCGGCGCAGGGCCAGGGCAACGCTCCCGCCGCCGGCCATCCGCTCGGCGCGATCCACACGGCGACGGCGGCCGACAAGGCCGCCGCGGCCGCTCCCGTCCGCCCGGTCACGCTCGACCACGCGGTCGAGACGGTCCGGCTGGCGATGCGGGCCGGCGCCGAGCGCGGCGTCACGCACGCGCGGATCAGCCTCAGCCCGGCCGAGCTGGGCGGCATCGAGATCCACCTGCGTCACACGGCCGACGGCATCGTCGCGAAGGTGATCGCCGACAGCGCCGGCGCCGCTCAGGTGCTGCAGCAGTCGGCCGGTGACCTGCAGCGTGAGCTCGAGCAGCAGGGCCTCAACCTGCTGCGGCTCGACATCGGCGCCTCCGGCGAGCAGGCCGGCCAGGCCGGCCGCCAGCAGGGCTTCGGCGCGAGCGCCGACGGCTCTCGCGCCGGGCTCCGCACCGCCGGGCCCGAGGACGAGCTTCTGACCATCGCGACCGACGCCCCCGCGGCGCCGACCTCGCTCCGACTTCCGAACGGCGCGCTCGTCGACGTGCTCGCCTGAGCTGGAAGGACTCACTGAGATGCCAGTAGATCCCACCGGCAACGTCACCACGACCGCGCCGACCGCCACGAGCAACACGAGCCAGAGAGATCCGTCGGTCCTCGGCAAGGACGACTTCCTGAAGCTGCTGATCGGTCAGATGCAGAACCAGGATCCGCTCAACCCGACCGACGGTGCCGAGTACATGGGCCAGATGACCCAGTTCTCGATCCTGGAGCAGATCACCAACCTCGGTCAGACGACCTCGGCGGCCGCCTCCAACGAGTACGACCAGCATGCGATCGGCCTGATCGGCAAGCAGATCTCGTACCTCAGAATCGACGGTGACGAGCTCAGAACGTACACCGGCAGAGTCGAGTCGGTGACCTTCACCAACGCCGGCCCGCAGCTGAGAATCGAGGGCGACACCGACAAGGTCAACCCGGTCTCGGTCACCTACGTCTGGGGCGAGGGCATCACGCCCAACCCCGATCCGCTGCCGAGAACCGAGGACCCGGAGACGGACCCCGATCCCGAGACTCCGCCGACCGATCCGACGGAGCAGGTGTGAGCCTGAACGCCGTCAATCCCGCGCTGGTCCCACCCGGCGTCGCCCCGGTCGCGCAGCCCGCGCAGCCGGCCGGCGGCCGCCGTGGCGAGACCGCCGTCCAAGGACCCTCCTTCGGGGAGGTCCTGCGCTCGACGACGCAGACGCCGGGCGTGGAGTTCTCGCGCCATGCGCTGCAGCGACTCGAGCGGCGCGGGATCGAGCTGGGCGAGCAGACGCTCGCACGGCTCACCGACGGCGTCGACCGGGCAGCGGGCAAGGGCTCGCGCGAATCGGTCGTCTTCGTCGACGGCACCGCCTTCGTCGTCTCAGTCAGAAATCGCACCGTCATCACGGCGGTCGACCCCGAGCACATGCGCGAGCACGTGTTCACGAACATCGACAGCGCCGTCATCGCATGACGCGAGCGGCTGAAAACCACTGCGGCCGGACCTCTTCGAGGAAGCCGCGAAAGGACCTGATGCCCTCATGATGCGAGGCATGTTCTCCGCGATCAGCGGACTCAAGACGAACCAGACGATGCTCGACGTCACCGCCAACGACCTGTCGAACGTCAACACCGTCGGCTACAAGTCGGCCCGCACGACCTTCCAGGACTCGCTCTCGCAGCTGCAGCGCGGCGCCGCCGGCGCCGGCCAGGGCACGGGCGGCTCCAACGCGCTGCAGGTCGGCCTCGGCGTCCAGCTCGGCTCCGTCGACAACCTGATGCAGGCCGGCGCTCCGATGACGACCGGCAAGCCGCTCGACGTCTTCATCCAGGGCGGCGGCTGGTTCCGCGTCGCCAGCGCGACCCCGCCGGCCGTCCCGACGACCGACTTCCGCTGGACCCGCGCCGGCAACTTCGACACGAACGCCAACGGTCACCTGATCACCTCCGACGGTCACTACGTGATCGGCCGCGGCGCGACCGCGACGCCGGACGGCAGAGGCGGCTTCACCTACGCGCCGAACGCGACCGACTCCTACATCCAGATCCCGCCCGGCTCGACCGACGTCGCGATCGGTCGCGACGGCGGCGTCACCTACGTCGACCGCGACCCGGTCTCGCCGACCAGAGGTCAGCGCGTCACGGCCGGCTACATCGCGATGGGCCGCTTCGCCAACGAGGGCGGCCTCCAGCGCGAGGGCGGCTCGCTGTGGGTCGAGTCGGCCTCCTCCGGCGCGGCTGTCGTCGAGACCGCCGGCATCGACGGCAACGGGCAGACGATCGGCGGCATGCTCGAGATGAGCAACGTCGACCTCGCCACCCAGTTCACGACCATGATCACTGCGCAGCGCGGCTTCCAGGCCAACTCCCGCGTCATCTCGACTTCGGACGAGATGCTGCAGGACCTGGTCAACCTGAAGCGCTGATCGCCGCAGCCGGCAGCACGCTCGCGCGGCGGACGAGGGACCGCCGCGCGAGCGCTGCCATGCCTGCAGCGCCACACATCCATGGAGGAGCCCGCACGTGATCGTTCTGCACCGACTCGGCCACAACGCCGAAGAGTTTCACCTCAATCCAGACTTGATCCTGCTCGTCGAAGCGCTTCCCGACACCGTCGTGACGCTGACGACCGGAACCAGATTCGTCGTCGCCGAGTCACCTGTTCGCGTTGCCGAAGAGGTGCGCGCGTGGCGGACGGAGATCCTCCGCGACGCGCTCGGACGTCGCCGTGACGAGGCGCCTGCCGCCCGTTCGCCGATGGCGCGCGTCGTCTCGTCGCGTCTTGGCGACCGTCCGCCGCTGACCGCCGTCGACGGCGCAGCCGCGACTGAAGATTCGTCCCGACCCGCCGATCACCCTGAACGATGAAGGCATCGACTGCAATCGGACTCGTCGGCGGACTCGTCGCCATCCTCCTCACGGGGATGCTCGAAGGGACCTCGCCGGCGACGTTCATCAACATCCCCGCGATCGTGATCGTCCTCGTCGGCACCTTCATGGCGACGATGGCGAGCGTCGGCTTCGACCAGATGAAGCGGATCCCGACGCTCTTCAAGATCACGTTCAGCCCGCAGGAGCAGGATCTGCGCGCCCGCGTCGACCTGCTCGTCGCGATCGCCGAGCAGGCGCGTCGTGAGGGCCTCCTGGCGCTCGACTCGCAGATCGGCGACATCGACGACGAGTTCACCCGCAAGGGCCTGCAGCTGGTCGTCGACGGCACCGATCCCGACCTCGTGCGCGAGATCCTCGAAGCCGAGATCGACGCGATGGTCGCGCGCCACGCGATCGGCGCCAACACGTTCGAGAAGGCCGGCGGCTACGCCCCGACCCTCGGCATCCTCGGCGCCGTCATGGGCCTGATCTCGGTGCTCGGCAACCTGTCGGACCCCGACTCGCTCGGGCCCGCGATCTCGGTCGCCTTCATCGCCACGCTCTACGGCGTCGGCGGCGCCAACGTCGTCTTCCTCCCCGTCTCCTCGCGTCTGAAGGCGCTGTCGGAGGAGGAGGTCGAGCTGCGGACGCTGACGCTCGACGGCATCCTTGCCGTGCAGGCCGGCGACAACCCGCGGGTCGTCGCCGACAAGCTCGGCTCCTACGTTCCGCCGGCCGAGCGCAGAGCCGCCGACGACAACGTCGCCGACATCTCCGGCCAGCGCCGCGAGGCTGCCTGATGTCCGCCCCCAAGCGAGGTGGCGGACGTCGCCGCCGCGGCGGGGGCGGCGGTCACAGCGGCGGCGACGAGCGCTGGCTGATCACGTACGCGGACATGCTCACGCTGCTGTTGGCGCTGTTCATCGTCCTGTACTCGATCTCGTCGCTCAACACGTCGAAGTTCGAAGCGCTCCAGACCTCGCTGCGTGACGCCTTCTCAGGCAAGATCATCAGCGGCGGCGAGGGGATCATCGAGACCGGCGTGAGCGCGACGAGAGAGACGCCGCAGTCCGTCGTCCCGAACATCGCCCCGCAGACCCCGCAGATCGCCGCCCCGAGAGACAGAGCTCAGGCGGAGGCGCTCGCGGCCCGTCGCGAGGACAACGAGTTCGAGAGAATCAAGCAGCAGATCGAGCAGTACGCGAGAGCGCACGGGCTCGGCGATCAGGTCGAAGCCGTCGTCGCACGGCGTGGCCTTGTCGTCCGGCTGCTGACCGACAGAGTCCTGTTCGACTCCGGCATGGCCGATCTGAAGAACGAGGGCACGGGCCTGCTCGCTCATGTCGGCAACCTGCTGACGATCGACAGAATCCACCCGATCCTCGTCGAGGGTCACACCGATGACGTACCGATCTCGACCGCGCAGTACGCCTCCAACTGGGAGCTGTCGACCGCGCGTGCGACGGAGGTCGTCCGCTACTTGATAGATCGCGGCGTGCCGATGAGACGCTTCGGCGCCTCCGGCTACGCGGAGCTGCATCCGATCGGTTCCAACGGCACTGATGGCGGCCGCGCGCGCAACCGCCGCGTCGAGGTCGTGCTGCAGCGCCTGCACGCCGTTCCACCCACTTCTACCGCAGCATCCGAACCACAGGAAGGCCTCACCCCATGAGAAAGAACGTCTTGATCCTCGTGCTGGCGGCCCTCATCGTCGGAGCGGGCGCCGCGTACACCTTCGCGAAGCCGAAGGAAGAGAGAAGACACAAGATCGACGGCCAGGTCTACGTGCTGCCGAGAGAGTTTCTCGTCAACCTCGAAGACGGCCGCTACGCGAAGATGAACGTCGCGCTGATCGTCGATGAGCACCAGGCGGTCGCGGCGGAGGCCGGCGGCCACGGCGCTGCCCCGAAGCCGCCGGAAGGCTTTGGCACGCTGCCGCAGGAGGCCGTCATCCGCGACATCGTCACGGAGATCGTCACCGACACCAATGGCGACGAACTGGTCAGATCCGAAGGTCGCGAGAGAATCAAGAGAGAGATCCTCACGCAGATCAACAGAACGACCGACGTCAGAACCGAGGACGTCCTGATCACGGACGTCGCCGTCCAGTAGGAGACGCGATGAGCCACGAGATGGAGCTGCCCGCGTTCGACCGCCCGGTCGCTACGAACGGACGCAACGGCCACCACAACGACCTCGGCCGTCTGAGTGACGTGCCCGTCGAGCTGGCGGTCGAGATCGGCCGCACGCGCATGACGGTCGGCGAGACGCTCGAACTGCGTCCCGGATCGATCGTCGTGCTCAACCGGATGGCCGGAGAACCGGTCGACCTGCTTGTCAACGGCACGCCGATCGCCCATGGCGAGGTCGTCGTCATCGACGAGGAGTTCGGCCTGCGCATCACCGACGTGCTCGGCGGCGTGACCGCGGCCGAGACGTCCTCCGACGCCTCCGCCGAGGCGTCCGCCGTGCCTGCCGCCGAAGCGCCAGGAACGGTCTGACGGACCGCTGTCGCTCCTCAAGAGCGACAGCGTCCGGCCGATCACCGGAGGGCACCCCGAACCCGCCGGAGAGCCACATGTCCGAAGGTCAGACCACCCGTCAGCTCGTCGTCTTCTCCCTTGGCGACGAGGAGTACGCCCTGCCGATCACGCAGGTCCACGAGATCATCCGATACACCGAGCCCCGCTCGGTCGCATCGGACGTCGACTGGGTCCGCGGCGTGATCTCGCTGCGCGGCAAGATCGTCCCCGTGTACGACCTCGCCTCCCGCCTCGGCTTCGCCTCCGAGCGCAAGGAGAGCGCGAAGATTGTCATCGTCGAGACCGCCACCGACATGGCCGGCGTGATCGTCGACGACGTCGAGGAGGTCCTGACCGTCGAGTCCGGACAGATCGAGGACGTCCCCGCCGCCGACAACGAGTCGATCGAGGCGATCGCCAAGATCGACGACCGTCTCGTGATCCTGCTGAACCCGGCCGGCATCTTCGCCTCCGCCGCGGCCGTCACTGCCGCCGGCGAGGCGAGCAGCAACGGCGTCGCCGACCTCGCGATCGCGTAGCCGTCCGGCTGCGCTGAAGCGAACCCCCCGAGCAACCTGCCATGTCGAGCGCCACTAGAACTCGCGTCGTCGTCGCCGACGACTCCGGCCTGATGCGCCGCGTCGTCACCGCGACGCTGGAGCACGCCGGCTTCGACGTCGTCGGCGCCGCGAAGGACGGCGACGAGGCGCTCGCCCTGTGCGAGCGCGAACGCCCCGACGCGATGACGCTCGACCTGGCGATGCCGGGCCTCGACGGCATCGGCGTGCTGAGAGCGCTGCGCCGTCAGGGCGAGCGCGCGACGCCCGTCGTCGTCGTCTCCGCCTTCTCGCCGGCCCACGGCGCCCGCGCCGTCGACGCGCTCGCGGAGGGCGCCTTCGACCTCGTCGCCAAGCCGGCCGTCGGCGACGGGATCGACCGCTTCACCACCGAGCTGAGCGACAAGGTCCGCCTCGCGGCCGCGTCGCGCAGGCGCGCTCCCGGCCGTGCCGCCGCGGCGGCGCCGAGAGCGCCGCTGGCGCGCTCGCGCCCCGGCAGCCCGCTCGCAACACCGAGCGCTGCCACTGGCCTCGGTGGCAGCGGCCGCCTCGAGCGGCGCGCCCGCGCCCACTCCGGCACGCGCCGGATCGTCGTGATCGCCTGCTCGACCGGCGGTCCGAAGGCGCTCGCCGAGCTGGTCCCGGCGCTGCCCGCGCCGCTCGGCGCCGGCACGCTGATCGTCCAGCACATGCCGCCCGGCTTCACAAACTCGCTGGCGGCGCGGCTGGACCGCGCCTCCAACCTGAACGTGCGCGAGGCCGCCGGCGGCGAGGCGCTCGACCCGAAGGTCGCGCTGCTCGCCCCGGGCGGCGCCCACCTGCGGCTCGCCGACCCCTCGCGCGTCGTCTCGCTCAGCGACGCGCCGGAGATCGGCGGCCTGCGCCCGCGCGCCGACCTGACGATCGCCGACGCCGCGAAGGCGTTCGGTGAGCGGATGGTGCTCGTCGTCCTGACCGGCATGGGCAAGGATGGGCTGGAGGGCGCGCAGGCGGTCCGCAGACGCGGCGGCCGCGTGCTCGTCGAGGCCGAGTCGACCTGCACCGTCTACGGCATGCCGCGTGCCGTCGCGGAGGCCGACCTCGCCCACGAGATCCTGCCGCTGCACGAGTTGCCGGCCGCGATCGCCGCGGAGGCCGGAGCATGAGCGCGGAACCGCTCGGCCTGCGGCCTCGGGTTCCGTCGGAAGATCTCGCCCGGGGGGCTCGTTCTTCCACGCCCGCAACCGTCGCCGCCGACGATTACACGCAGTTCTGCGAGGGCATCCGCGCGCTCACGAGAATCGACCTGCTGCAGTACAAGCGCGGCCAGATGGAGCGGCGCATCCGCTCCTTCGCGCAGCGCCGCGGCGTGACCGACCTGACCGCCTACCTCGCGCAGCTGCGCAAGGACAGAGCGGAGGTCGACGAGTTCCTCGACCGCGTCACGATCAACGTCTCGCAGCTGTGGCGCAACCCGGAGCAGTGGACGGTGCTGGAGCGCCAGGTGCTGCCCGAGCTGATCGCCTCCGCCACCGCCGGCCGCGTCAGAGCGTGGAGCGCCGGCTGCTCCTACGGCGCCGAGGCGTACACGCTGGCCGCGCTCTGCCGGCAGCTCGATCCGAGAACCCGGGCGACGATCGTCGGCACCGACATCGACCGCCGCATGGTCGACAGAGCTAGGCTCGGCCGCTTCAGCGACGAGGACGCCCGCAGCGCTTCCAAGAGAGTGCTGGAGCGCTGGTTCACGCGCGACGGCGACGAGTGGCAGGCGAGCAGAGAGCTGCAGGCGCTGTGCCAGTTCGAGGTCGGCGACCTGCTGCGCGTGCAGCCGCGGCGCGACGCCTACGACCTCGTGCTCTGCCGCAACACCGTCATCTACTTCACCGAGGACGTGCGCGACGCGCTGCACGAGCGGCTCGTCACCTCGCTGCGCCCCGGCGGATACCTCGTGATCGGCTCGACCGAGCGCGTCAGTCGCCCGCGCGAGCTGGGGCTCGTCGCGACCCATCCCTTCACCTACCGCAAGAGCTAGGGCGCCGCTGATGGACACCTCCGAATACCTGCCGATGTTCCTCGCCGAGTCGCGCGAGCACCTCCAGGAGCTGAACCTCGCCGTCGTGCGGATCGAGGAGACTCCCGACGATCGCGAGACGGTCGACGAGATCTTCCGCATCGCGCACTCGCTGAAGGGCATGAGCGCGACGATGGGCTTCGCCGCGATCGCGGCGCTGACCCATCAGATGGAGGACGTCTTCGAGCTGCTGCGCCAGCGCGCCGACGGCCTCTCGCGCGAGGCGATCGACGTCCTCTTCAAGTGCCTCGACGTGCTCGAGGCCGCGGTCGAGGAGATCGCGACCGACGGCGAGGACACGCTCGAGCCGAGCGCGCTGATCGAGCAGCTGAAGGGCCTCATCCGCGACCGCACGCCCGAGCAGGAGCTGGACCGGATCGGCGGCGTCGAGCTGCCCGACCTGCCGGCTGTCCGCGAGCTGGCCGACGGCAGCCGCATCGTGCACGTCGTCGCCGATCTCTCCGAAGAGGCGCTGATGCCGGCCGTGCGCGCCTTCATGTTCTTCGCCGCGCTCGGCGAGCTGGGCGAGATCGTCGGCTCGATCCCGGCGCAGGACGGCGTCGAGCAGTTCCAGGGCAGCCGCCTGGAGGCATGGCTCGCGAGCGATCGCGAGGACGAGGTGATCGAGGCCGCGGCCAGGAACGTCAGCGACGTCGAGCGGGTCGCGCTCGACGAGGCGCAGGACGACCTCGCGCCGCCGTCGGTCGAGACGCTTTCAGCCGAGCACGCCGACGCTGAGCCGATCGTCGTCTCCGCCGGCCCGGCCGCCAACGGCAACGGCAACGGCGGCGCGCCCGCCGCGGCCGCCCCCGCCAGACGCCAGTCGGCCGCCTCCGCCAACCACGCCCACGCCGGCGCGACCGTCCGCGTCGACGCCGAGCGGCTCGACCAGCTGATGCACCACATGGGCGAGCTGGTGATCCACCGCACCGTCGTCGAGACGCTCGCCAACGACGCCGCCGTGCCCGGCATGCAGCAGGCGATCCAGGACCTGGCGCGCAGCTCGCAGGCGCTCCAGGCGATGGTGATGCAGGTCCGCATGATCCCGGTCGAGGCGGTCTTCCTGCGCTTCCCGCGGCTCGTGCGCGACCTCTCCTCCAAGCTCTCCAAGGAGGTCGAGCTGCAGCTCGTCGGGCAGGAGACGGAGCTCGACCGCACCGTCGTCGACGCGCTCGGCGACCCGCTCGTCCACCTCGTCCGCAATGCGCTCGACCACGGCCTCGAGCCGCCCGACGAGCGCGAGGCCGCCGGCAAGCCGCGCACCGGCGTGCTGGAGATCTCCGCGCGCCACGCCGGCGGCAACGTCGTCATCAGCGTGCGCGACGACGGCCGCGGGGTCGACCCGGGCCGTGTCGCGCAGAAGGCGTTCGAGCGCGGCCTGATCAGCGAGGAGGCGATCCCCACGATCGACTCCCAGCGCGCCGCCGAGCTGCTCTTCACCGCCGGCTTCTCGACCGCCGAGACGACCAGCGACATCTCCGGTCGCGGCGTCGGCATGGACGCCGTGCAGGCGAAGATCCGCGAGCTGGGCGGCGAGGTGATCGTCGCCTCCGAGTTCGGTCAGGGGATGACGGCGCAGATCCGCCTGCCGCTGACGCTGGCGATCATGTCGGCGCTGCTGGTCGAGGCCGAGGGCGTCCCCTTCGCGATCCCGCTCGACCGCGTCGAGCGCACGCTGCGACTGGAGGACCACGCGGTCCGCTCGGTCGCCGGCTCGCGCATGCTCGTGCTGCGCGACGGCGTGCTGCCGCTGCTCGATGCCGGCGAGGCGCTCGCCGGCCGCACCTCCCGCTCCGGCGAGGCGCACGACCACGCCGTGATCGTGCGCGGCCGCGACCGCCGGCTGGCGCTCGCCGTCGGCACCCTCGTCGGCCAGCGCGAGCTGGTCACCCGTCCGCTCCCGCCCGAGGTCAGCGACCGCGCCGCCGTGTCCGGCGGCGCCGTCCTCTCCAACGGCGAGATCTCATTGATCGTCGACTGCGACGCCTTGACGGCGCGATCGGCCGACGCCGTCCCAATCGCCTGATGCCGCCTCAGGAAGGAGACACCTCCGTGTCGACCGATTACACCGACATGCAGCTCGACGCAATGCGCGAGCTGGCCAACATCGGTTCCGGCAATGCCGCCACCGCGCTCGCCAGCATGCTCGGCCGTGAGGTCGAGCTGTCGGTCCCGCGCGCGCTCGCGCTGCCGCTCGCCGACGCCGTCGACGCGGTCGGCCCGGCCGACCGCACCGTCAGCTCGGTCGTGCTGCCGATCTTCGGCGACATCGACGCGCTCGTGCTGCTGCTGTTCCCGACCGAGGACGCCGCGACGCTCTGCGGCCTGCTCGGGGTCGAGGCCGGCACCGAGGTCGGCGACTCAGCGATCGGCGAGATCGGCAACATCCTCGGCACCTCGTACATCAACGCGCTCGCGTCGATGGCGGGGCTGGCGATAGAGCCGAAGCCGCCGCACGTCGTGACCGACATGCTCGGCGCGATCGTCGCCTCACTGCTGTCGCAGACCGTCGGCGAGACCGACAGCGCGCTCGTGCTCGACACCGGGCTCGACGTCGCCGACGCGGCCTGCTCGCTGTCGTTCCTGCTGCTGCCGACGACCGGCGGGATCGAGGAGATCCTCGGCCGCCTCGGGGTCGGAGGCGCATGATGCTGCTCGGAACGGGACGGTGAAGATCGTGCGCATGGGCGAGCTGGCTGTCAGCACGACGCCGGAGGACGAGCTGATGACGATCGGGCTCGGCTCCTGCATCGGCGTGGCCGTCGTCGACCGCGCGAGAAGCGTCGCCGCGCTCGCGCACGTGATGCTGCCCGAGGCCGCGGCGATCCCGGATGCCCCGGCCGGCAAGTTCGCCGACCTGGCGATCCCGGCGCTGGTCGCCGAGAGCGAGCGGATGGGCGCGCGTCGTGTGCGCCTCGAAGCGGTGCTCGTCGGCGGCGCGCAGATGTTCGACGTCGGCGTCGGCAGCACCCTCGACATCGGCGCGCGCAACGCGCAGGCCGTGCGCGAGGCGCTGGCGAAGGCGCGGATACCGGTCCGCGCCCAGGAGACCGGCGGCCGCCGCGGGCGCACGATGCGCGTCCACGTCGGCGCGATGACGGTGACGGTGAAGGAGGCAGGCGGCAGAGAGGTCGAGCTGTGGAGCGGCTCGCCCGGCCCACGACGGAGCGCGGAGGCGATCCACCGATGAGCGAGATCCTGACGAACGACCAGATCGCGGCGCTCGTCGAGGCGGCGAAGCACGGCGCGCTGCCCGACGAAGGCCAGGTCAGCCGTCGCGGACGGCGGTTGAGAACCGTCGACTTCGCGCGCCCGACGAAGTTCACCAGCGAGCAGGAGCGGCGCATCGTGCGCACGCTCGACATGTTCTGCCAGACGGCCGCCGCGCGCCTTACGGCGGAGCTGCGCGTGCCGCTGGAGCTGGAGGTCATCAACACGTCGCAGCTGACGTGGTCGGCCGCCTCCTCGCAGCTGCCGCCGGCGTCGCTCGGCGTGCCGCTCGACGTCGCGCCGCACGACACGCGGATGCTGATGACGGCGGAGCTGCCGTTCATGCTGATGGCGATCGAGTACCTGCTCGGCGGCGCGCCGGAGAGACCGCCGCGCCAGCGCAAGCTGAGCGAGATCGACTGGGTCCTCTCCAAGCGCCTGTTCGAGACGCTGACGACGCAGCTGTCGATCCAGTGGCAGGACCTCTGCGGCCAGACGTTCGCCGCGCAGGAGGTCGACTCGCACGTCGAGGGCATGCAGATCGCCGCGATCTCGGAGCCGACGCTGACCGTCACGCTGGAGTCGCGCATCAACCGTCACTCCTCGACGCTCGCGCTGCTGATCCCGTGGTCGTCGATCGACGCGGTCGCCGACCAGATCGCCGGGCGCGACATCCGCACCCGCGCCGCCGATCCGCGTGCCGCCGCGCTGATGGAGGCCGCCCTCTCGGGCGCCCACGTCACGATGCGGGCCGAGGTCGGCTCGATCGAGCTGGCGATCGACGACGTGCTCGGCTTCAAGCCGGGCGACCTCGTCAAGCTCGGCTCGCTCGCCGCAGACGGCGTCGTCGTCTTCGCGGAGGACGTCCCGATCCACCATGCCCAGCCCGGCCGCAGCGGCTCTCGTCGCGCGGTCCAGATCCACGTGCCCGGAGAGGAGGCGACGCAATGACCACGAGAGAAGCGCTGATGCGCCTTGGCGCCTCCACCGCGGAGGCGATCGCGAAGGTGCTGGAGAGCCTCTGCCCCGATCAGGTGGAGCGCGGCGACGTGTCGGTCCTGAACCCCGACACGAGCCCGTTCGCGACGCTCGAGACGCCCGCCGTGGCCGTCTCGGTCGCCTACGTCGACGGCGTCACGGGCGGCAACGTCTTCCTGATGACGGCGACCGGCGCCCGTCGCATCGCCGCCTCGATGATGGGGATGCCGGCGCCCGAGGACGACTCCAGCGAGCTGACCGTGCTGGAGCTGTCGGCGGTCGCCGAGGCCGCCAACCAGATGATGGCCGCCGCGGCGGCCGCGATCGGCGTCGTGCTCGGCCAGGAGGTCGAGATCGCGCCGCCGGAGACGCGTCTCTTCAGCAGCAGCTCAGAGGCCGCCGAGGCGTACGAGATGGCGCCGCACGGCACGCGCGCCACCTTCCGTGTCTGCGACGAGGCCTGCCGCCTCGTGCAGCTGGTGCCGAACGCCTTCGTCGTGCGCATGACGCGCGCGCTCGACGAGATGGGCGTCGAGCACGTCAGCGGCGACGGCGGTTCGGTCGTCGACGGCGTCGAGGTGTACGTCGACGAGCAGGTTGCGCTCGACGAGGCGCTGCGCGACATCCGCGTGCGCGTGTGGGCGGAGCTTGGACGTGCCAAGATCCCGCTCGGCGCCGCACCCGAGATGCCGGCCGGCCACGTGCTCGAGCTCGACCGCAAGGCCGACGAGCCGGTCGACCTCTATGTCAACGGACTGCGGTTCGCGAGCGGAACGCTCGTGCTGACCGACGACGGCGAGTGGGCTCTGCGCCTCGCCGAGGTCGCCGGTCACACCGCCGACAGTGAAGCTCTCACCCCCGAAAAGGAAGGAATGGTGTCCTGATGGCACGTGTGCTCGTCGTCGACGACGCTGCGTTCATGCGCAAGATGCTGACCGACGCGCTCTCCAACGGCGGCCACGAGGTCGTCGGGGAGGCCGGCAACGGCGTGGAGGCGATACAGCGCTTCCAGGAGTTGCGTCCCGAGCTGATCACGCTCGACATCACCATGCCGGAGAAGGACGGCTTGGAGGCGCTGCGCGAGATCATGGCGATCGACCCCGGCGCGAAGGTCGTGATGTGCTCCGCGCTCGGCCAGGAGGCGAAGGTGCTCGAGTCGATCAAGCTCGGCGCGAAGGACTTCGTCGTCAAGCCGTTCCAGGCCGAACGCGTCCTTGACGCGGTCGGCAAGGCGCTCGGTTAAGGCCCTCTGACGGCTGGCAAGGCGCCAGCTGAGATCACGTCGCGCCCGAAGCCCCGGTTCCTGCCGGGGCTTTTCGGGTTTGAAGCGGGGTGAATTTCAAACATCGGGGCTAAAGCTCTGCGCTGAAACGCCGATCATCGGGACGACTCTCCCTCGGAGTCTCCCTCGATGAAGACGGCTTCCCTGCTTCCACGGGCGGCTGCGCTCTGCGCTGCCCTCATGCTCCTGCTCTGCTCGCCCGCGCTCGCCGCCGGCGCCAGAGACGTTGAGAGCACCCCTGTCGACCTCGGCACGGCGACGACCGGATCCGATGGCTCCGGCGGCGGCTCCGGCGGCTCGATCGTCCGCACGATCGTCGGCTTGGCGATCGTGATCGGCGTGATCTACGGGATCGCGTGGGTCCTCAGACAGCTCAAGCAGGGCCGTCAGGAGCGCGCGATCGGCGGCCTCCAGGCCGTCGCCTCCGTGCCGCTCGGCTCCAACCGCTCGCTGCAGCTGATCCGCGCCGGCAACGAGCTCGTGCTCGTCGGCGTCGGCGAGCACGGCGTCACGCCGGTGCGCACGTACAGCGAGCAGGAGGCGCGCGAGGCCGGCCTGACCGACGAGTGGGGCCAACTGATCCTTCCCGACGACGAGCTCGTCGCAACCGCCGCCGGCAGCGGCTCCGGGCTCAGAGCCCGCAGCCCGCGTGACGTCGTCGGCCAGATGCGCAAGTGGACGGTGCGGCGATGAACGAAGTCAGCGGCGACAGCGCGATCCAGGTCCTGCTGCTCGTCGGCGCCCTGACGCTGATCCCGGCCGCGCTCTTCTGCCTGACCGGCTTCACGCGCATCCTGATCGTCCTCGGCTTCATCCGCACGGCGATCGGCACGCCGACCTCGCCGCCCAACCAGGTGCTGGTCGGGATCGCGCTGTTCCTGACGATCTTCGTGATGGCGCCGACCTTCAACCAGATCAAGACGACCGCCTGGGATCCGCTGGAGGCCAACAGAATCACGACGGCGCAGGCGGTCGAGCGGGCGCAGATCCCGTTGCGCGAGTTCATGTTCGAGCAGACGCGCACGAAGGACCTGGCGCTGATGGTGCGCCTCTCGCAGACGAGAGAGCAGCCGAGAACCTACAGAGACATCCCGACGACGACGCTGATCCCGGCCTTCATCATCAGCGAGCTGAAGACGGCCTTCCAGATCGGCTTCATGATCTTCCTGCCGTTCCTGATCATCGACCTGATCGTCGCCTCGACCTTGATGAGCATGGGCATGATCATGCTCCCACCGGTCTTCATCTCGCTGCCGTTCAAGATCCTGCTGTTCGTGCTGGTCGACGGCTGGGCGCTGATCACCGATTCCCTCGTCCGAAGTTTCTCCGGCTAGGTGCCCTGATGGATCAAGACACCGTCATGAACCTGTCGACGCAGGCGCTGGACCTCTCGATCAAGGTCGGGGGCCCGCTCCTGCTGGTCGGCCTCGCAGTCGGTCTGATCGTCTCCGTCTTCCAGGCGATCACGCAGATCCAGGAGCAGAGCCTCTCGTTCATCCCGAAGATCATCGCGACCGCGGTCGTGCTGATCGTGGGCGGGCCGTGGATGCTCAACCAGCTGCTCTCCTACACGGAGGATCTGTACCGCTCGATCCCGACGCTGGTCGGTGGCGGATGAACGCGACGCAGACCACGGCCAACCAGCTGCTGGCCGCGCTCGGCGTCAGAAACGTCGTCGGCTTCTTCCTCGTGCTCGCGCGCATCAGCCCGCTGTTCCTGGTCGCCCCGATGTTCTCCTCGCGGCAGATCCCCGGCCGCGCCAGAACGGTCGTCGCGCTCGCCTTCACGCTCGGGCTCTACCCGCTCGCGATCGTCGGCCAGAGAATCCCGACGGAGACGCTGTCGATCGTCGAGCTGGTCGTCAAGGAGCTGCTCGTCGGGCTCGCCTTCGCGCTTTGCGTCGCGCTGCTGTTCGCCGCGATCGAGACCGCCGGCGCGATCCTCGACTTCATGGTCGGCTTCGCCTTCGGCGGCTCGCTCGACCCGATCACCGGCAACCAGTCGGCGGTCCTCGGCCGCGTCTACAGCCTCGTCGCCGTCGCGATCTTCATCGCGATCAACGGCGACGCGTGGCTGATCCAGGGCCTCTCGCGCACCTTCGACATCGTGCCGCTGACGGCCTCGCCCGACTTCGCCTCGATCGGCGAGGCGCTCACGCTCGTCTTCACCGGCATCTTCACGGCCGCTGTCGAGGTCGCCGCGCCGGTGCTGATCGCCTGCGTCCTGACCGACGTCGGCTTCGGCGTCGTCTCGCGCGTCGTGCCGCAGCTCAACGTCTTCGCGGTCGGCTTCCCGGTCAAGGTGCTCGTCGGCCTGCTCGTCGTCGCGGCCTCACTGCCGTTCGTCGGCGGCTGGATCTCCGACCAGCTGCAGCTGAGCGTCGGCGAGGCGCTCCAGACCCTGCGGGCCGGGTGATCGACGCGCATGGCTGAGGACAAGACAGAGAGAGCGACACCGAGACGGCAAGAGGACGCGCGCAGAAGAGGTCAGGTCGCGCGCTCCCAGGACGTCAACGGCTCGGTCGTGCTGCTCGCCGGGCTGCTCGTGCTGTCGCTGATGGGCGGCAAGATCGTCGACGGCATGGCGACGTCGATGCGCGACGCCTTCGACCGCATCGCCGACCCGGCTTCGGTCATCTCCGCGCGCGGCCTCGAGTCGCTCGCGATGGCGTCGATGCAGACGATCGCCTTCGCGCTCGCGCCGATCGCGCTCGTCTGCGCGGTCGCGGCGATCGCCGCCAACGTCGGACAGGTCGGCCTCAAGCCGTCGGCCGAGGCGCTCAAGCCGCAGCCGAGACGGATCAACCCGTTGTCGGGCGCGAAGAACGTCTTCGGCCCGAGAATGTTCTTCGAGGGCGGCAAGTCGATCCTCAAGGTCGGTGTCGTCGGCGTGATCGTCGCGATGTCGCTGATGCCGAAGATGACCGAGCTGGCCGCGACCGTCGGCACCAGTCCCGTGATGCTCGGCAACGAGCTCGCCTCGATGGTCTTCTCCGTCGCGCAGCGCGCGGCGATCGCCTACCTGCTGATCGGCGCGATCGACTACGCCTACCAGAAGTGGCAGCACAACAAGCAGCTGCGGATGAGCAAGCAGGAAGTGAAGGACGAGTTCAGATCGCACCAGCTGCCGGCCGAGGTCAAGGGCGCTCAGCGGCGCCAGATGATGCAGCAGGCGCGCGCCCGCATGATGGCCGCCGTCCCGCAGGCCGACGTCGTCGTCACGAACCCGACCCACTTCGCCGTCGCGCTCAAGTACGACGGCACCAAGCCCGCGCCCGAGGTCGTCGCCAAGGGCCAGGACCTGATCGCCCTCCAGATCAAGAGAATCGCCGCCGAGAACAACGTGCCGGTGATCGAGAACAAGCCGCTCGCGCGCTCGCTGCACAGCAGCGTCGAGGTCGGCCAGATGATCCCGGAAGAGCTCTTCCAAGCCGTCGCTCAGGTGCTCGCGCACGTCTACAGAGTCGCGGGGACCGCCCGCAGGAAGGCTGTCGCCCGATGAACTCCAACGTGATGAGAAAGGTGATGGGCCAGACGGACCTGCTGGCCGCCCTCGGCGTCGTGCTGATCGTGGTGATGCTGATCATCCCGCTGCCGCCGATGCTGCTGGACTTCTTCATCACGCTGAACATCTCGGCCGGCATCGCGATCGTCGTCTCGACGCTCTACCTCAGACGCGCGCTCGACTTCGCCTCGTTCCCGTCGCTGCTGCTCCTGACGACGATGTTCCGGCTCGCGATCAACGTCTCGGTGACGCGCCTGATCCTGACGACCGGCGACGCCGGCCACGTCATCAGAGCGTTCGGCGACTTCGTCGTCGGCGGCAACGTCGTCGTCGGCCTCGTGATCTTCTTCATCCTGATCGTGATCCAGTTCGTCGTCGTGACGAACGGCGCCTCGCGCGTCGCCGAGGTCGGCGCGCGCTTCACGCTCGACGCGATGCCCGGCAAGCAGATGGCGATCGACGCCGACCTCAACGCCGGCCTCATCACCGACGACGAGGCCCGCCGTCGCCGCGCCGAGATCTCCCAGGAGGCCGACTTCTACGGCTCGATGGACGGCGCCTCGAAGTTCGTCAGAGGCGATGCGATCGCCGCGATCGTGATCGTGCTGATCAACCTGATCGGCGGTCTCGCCGTCGGCATCATGCAGATGGGGATGCCGTTCGGCGAGGCGATCCAGCACTTCTCGCTGCTGACGATCGGCGACGGCCTCGCCGCGCAGATCCCGGCCCTGCTGATCTCCGTCGCGACCGGCATCCTCGTCACGCGCGCCGCCTCCGACAGAGACCTCGGCCACGACATCTCCGACCAGATCCTCAAGCAGCGCAAGGCGCCGCTGGTCGCCGGCGGCGCGATCCTCGCCTTCGCGCTCGTGCCGGGCCTGCCGAAGATCCCCTTCATCGTGATCGGCGGCATCTTCTTCGCGATCGGCTGGATGCTGCGCAGAAGCGATGCCGACGAGGCCGAGCAGGCCGAGGCGAAGGCGATCGCCGACGCCGAGGGAACGGCCGTCGCGCAGCCGCGCGACGCCGCCCTCGAAGCGCTTCCGATCGACCCGCTGGAGCTGGCGATCGGCTTCGGCCTCGTGCGGCTGGTCGACCAGAACTCGGGCGGCACGCTGCTCTCACGCGTCTCCGTCATCCGGCGCCAGATCGCGACCGAGCTGGGCATGGTGATCCCGCCCGTTCGCATCCACGACGAGCTCGGGCTCGACTCGCACGAGTACGTCCTGAAGGTGCGCGGCACCGAGGTCGCGCGCGGCAGCATCATGGCCAACCACCAGCTCGCGATGGACCCGGGCGACGCCGTCGGCCAGCTGCAGGGCGTGCCGACGACCGAGCCGGCCTTCGGCCTGCCCGCGACGTGGGTCTCCGACTCGCAGCGCGCCGAGGCCGAGGCGCTCGGCTACACCGTCGTCGACGGCGAGTCGGTGATCGTCACGCACCTGACCGAGATGATCCGCGGCCACGCCGCCGAGCTGCTGACGCGCCAGGACACCAGACAGCTGCTCGACCAGCTGAAGGAGTCCAACGAGGCGGTCGTCAACGAGGTCGTGCCGGACATGCTCACGCTCGGCGAGATCCAGCGCGTGCTGCAGAACCTGCTCGCCGAGGGCGTCTCGATCCGCGATCTCGGCACGATCGTCGAGGCGATCGGCGACAAGGCGCGCCTCACGCGCGACCCGTCACTGCTGTCGGAGTACGCGCGCCAGGCGCTCGGCCGCACGATCACCGCCCCGTACGTCGACGGCGATCAGCGCCTGCGCGCGATCGCGCTCGACCCCGCGATCGAGCAGGAGGTCGCGGCGTCGATCTCGCAGACGTCCGATGGGGAATACCTGGCGATGGATCCGGTGCGCGCGCAGGCTTTGGTGAGCGCACTCCGAACTCAGGTGGAGCATGCCGTCGCGCGTGGCAGCAGGCCGGTGCTGCTGTGCTCGGCGCGTGTGCGCCGCCACATGCGGCGCCTCGTCGAGCAGGCGATTCCGCATCTCGCGGTCTGCTCGTACAACGAGATCGCACCCGGCATCAGTGTGGAGACGATTGGAGTGATCGAGCATGAGCTCGCAAGTTGACGATCGGCCGAAGACGAACGGGCACGTGACCGAAGACCCGAATCTGCGCACCTTCCGCGGCAGATCGCTGGAGGAGATCCTCCCGCAGATCCGCGCGGAGCTGGGCCCGGACGCCGTCATCGTCCGCCAGCGCGACGGTCTCGCCGGCGGCATCGGCGGCTTCTTCCAGCAGCAGTTCGTCGAGGTGCAGGCGCGCAAGGGCGCCAGCCGGATCGATCTGTACGACGAGGGGCCGGCGCTGCCCGGTCCGCTCCCGCAGGCCCCGGCCGCCGCCGCGCCTGTCGCTGCCGCGCCGGCGCCCGCGCCGCTCGCTCCGCCCGTTCCCGAGGCGCCCGAGGCGCTGCTGCCGCCGGCCGCGCCGGCGCCGGCGCCCGCCCCCGCGGCTCCGATCGCCTCTTCGCCGGCCGCTGCCGCGCGCGATCAGCGCGTGCCCGGCTCGCGTCCGAAGCCGAAGCTGAGCGCCGCCGAGCTGCTGGCGCAGGCGACCGGTGCCAAGCCGGGCGACTCGCGCACGCCCGCGGAGATCCTGCGCGAGCACAGCGCGACCTTCGCGCAGCAGCTCGCCGCCGCCGAGGAGCAGGCCGAGCCGGTCGTCGCGAGAGTCGCGGCTGAGCCCGCGCCCGCGCCCGCCGCCGCAGCCCCGGCCCCGGTCGAGGAGCCGAGCGCCCGCTACGCGCCGCCGGTGCCGTCGACCCCCGCGCCGGCGCCGCGGCCGGTCGCGCCCGAGGCCGTCGTCGCCAAGCCGGCTCCGGCCCCCGAGGTCGCCGCGCCCACGCCGGCCCCGTCGCCCGTCGCGCCTCCCGCGGTCTCCGCCCCCGCGCGTACCGCGAAGGCGAGAAGAGCGGCGAAGCGCAGAGCCGCGAGAGCGAGAGCGGCGAGAGCCGCCCCCGCCGCCAGAGCCGCACCCGCAAGAACTGCCCCCGCCGCGAGAGCCGAGGCTTCCGCGCCGGCCGCCAGAGCCGCGCCCGCGAGAGCGGCGAAGCCGGCGAGAGCGCCGGTCGCGGCCGCGCCGGTCGAGGAGGCGCCCGCGCCCGTCGCTGAGGAGTCGCATCGCGGCCCGGAGCTGCCCGAGAGCGGCGTCGGCCCGCAGACGACCCGCGCGCTCGACCTCGCCGCCGCGATCGCGGCCAGCATGACCGCCAGCGAGCAGGCGCGCAGAGCGCTCGAAGCGCGTCGCTTCGACCCGGCCCCGCGTGCCGCCGCGCTGACCGGCGCGCCCGCGCTCGCGGCGCCCGCCGCCCCCCGCGTCGTCCCGCAGCAGCCCGTCAGAGCACCGCGCCGCAGCCTCTTCGGCCGCCGGCGCGCGCTGCCGACGAGACCGCGCCACGCTGTCGAGACGCCGCAGGCGATCGAGGTCTCCGGTGCGCTCTCCAGCCGCGGCGTCGCACCGGCGGCCGCGCGCGAGCTGCTCGTCGACGCGACCGCGCACGTGCTCCCGTTCACCCCCGGCGGCGACGTCAGAGCGGCTGTCAAGACCGCGCTCGCCAGGCGCATCCCGGCTCCCCCGCTGCCGCGCATCGGCGGCCGCGCCGTCGCCTTCGTCGGCGCCGGCGGGGGCGGCAAGACGCGCTGCACCGCCGGCCTCGCCGCCGCCTACGCGGCCGGCAGCACGGTGCCCGTCGCCGTGATCACGCTCGCGCCCGCCGACGGCGGCGCCGAGCTGATGGCGCTGCTGAAGCCGCACGACGTCAAGGTCGAGGCGGTCGCGACGGCCGAGCTGGCCGCCCAGCGGATCGGCGAGCTGCGCGGCGAGGCCGTCGTCGTGCTCGACACCCCGGCCGTCTCGCCCGGCGACGCCGCCGGCGTCGCCCAGCTCGCCGCCGAGCTGCAGCTGCTCGAGCTCGACGAGATCCAGCTGACGGTGCCGGCGACGCTCAGCGCCGCCGTCGCGCAGGAGCTGGTCGAGCGGCTGGCGCCGCTGCAGCCGACCGGCATCGCGATGACGCACAGCGACGCGACCGACCACATCGGCGCCGTCGTCGAGCTGTCGTGCGCGACGCGTCTGCCGCTCGCCTACGTCAACGGCGGCCTCGAGCTGCCCGGCTCGTTCGCCCCGGCCGACCCCGCCGAGCTCGCGGAGCGACTGCTGGCATGAGCCCGCGAAACCCTCGGCAGAGCCTCGGGTTCCGTTCGCAGAACGTGTGCGGGGTGGTCTCCGCATGAGCCCGCTGCGCAAGCGCAACGGCAGAAGAGCAGGGCCGTCGCTCGTGGCGCACCTCCCCGAGGTGCGCCAGGACGTCGACCTGATCCTGCCCGACCGTGAGCGCTTCGCGGCGCGCGTGACGCGCATCGCGGAGGACGAGATCGTGCTCGTGCTGCTGCTCGACGCGCGCGATCCGCTGCAGCTCGGCGAGGTCGCCGAGATGGCGATCGAGTTCGCCGGGCCGCGCGGGCTCGTGCGGATCGAGGGCCACGGCGACGTCAAGGCCTACGACGTCGTGATACTGAAGCTGGCCGGCGCCGTCGAGGTCGTCCAGCGCCGTGACTTCGTGCGCGTCGGCGCGGTGCGCCCGATGGCACTCGCTCCGCTCGGGGAGGAAGGCGAGGAGGACGGTCCGTGGATAGACACGCTGACCGTCAACGTCAGCGGCAACGGGATCCTCGCCTCCGGCCCCGACACCTTCGAGATCGACACGCGCGTGCGCTTCCGCGTGCGCGTGACCGAGGGTGAGCCGCCGATCGAAGGGATCGGCAGAATCGCGCGGGCCAGCGACGCGGGCCACCGCGGCATCGCGATCGAGCAGCTGTCGGACGAGAGCCGCCGCCGCCTGGTCGCATTCATCTTCGAACGCGAGCGGATCGCGCGCAGACTGACGCGCGACGGCGAGCTGTGACCGGGAGGACGTGAACGATGGCAGCGACCAAGACGCGCGGCAGGCAGCGCCCGCCGGCGCGCGCAGCCGCGAGAGCGGCACCGGCCGGAAAGGCCGAGAAGGGCCGCCGCGGTCGTAGACGCGGAGGCGGATCGGCGCTCCCGAGCGTCTCCAACCACCCCAGAGCCGGCGCGCAGGTCAAGCAGGCGAAGGGCTGGGCCGGACTGCTCGGCTTCGGCCTCGTCGCGCTCATCTCGTGGCGCGCCGATGTGCCCGTCGAGGACCTCGTGCTGCGGGCGCTCGCCGGCGGCATCGTCGCGTACCTCGTCGTGTGGGCCGTCGCGGTCGCGGTCTGGCGCCACCTCGTCGTGACCGAACTCGAGGTCGTGCGCGAGCAGCGCGAAGAGGAGGAGGCGGCCCGCCGGGCTGCCACGCCGCCCCCGCCGCCTCCGGGCGACCAGTCGGCCGAGGCGTAGGCCGTCGCGATGACGGAGCCGATCAACCCGATCGTCCCGCGCAACCCGAACATCTTCCCCGTCGCGCCCGTCGACCTGCCGCGGATCGAGCCGGAGGAGCGCGATCAGCGCCGGCGCGAGCGCGAGGAGGAGGAGGCGGGCGCGAGACCACCGGCCGAGCGCCGGCAACCACGGCCGCAACGGGCCAGACGGCCTGTGCAGCAGGGCGACGACGGGCATCCGCACGTCGACGTCACGGCGTGACCGCTCGCGAACGCGAGCGTTCATGTGCCATGCGTCCAGCGTCGGCACAACGCCGCTAAAGCCTTCTCGGCACCGGCCGATGAAGGGAACAGCAGGGCGACATGGAGTCGCCCGGGACGACATCAAGGAGATGCGACATGTCCCTTCGTATCAACACGAACGTCGAGGCGTTCAACGCTCACCGTAACCTCGAGCACACGAGCAGCAAGCTCGGCAAGTCGATGGAGCGTCTCTCCAGCGGCCTGCGGATCAACCGCGCTGCCGACGACGCCGCTGGTCTGGCGATCTCGGAGAAGCTGCGTGGTCAGATCGGTGGTCTCGATCAGGCGCGTCGTAACGTCCAGGACGGCATCTCGCTGGTGCAGACGGCGGAAGGTTCGCTGACTGAGGTCCACAGCATGCTCCAGCGCGTCCGCGAGCTGGCCGTGCAGTACCAGAACGGCACGCTGGCGAGAGCTGACAGAGACGCGATCTCGGGCGAGGTCGTCCAGCTCGCCGACGAGATCGAGCGCATCGGCAGAACGGCGCAGTTCAACGGCATCGAGCTGCTGAGAACGGCCGGCAGAGTGTCGTTCCAGGTCGGCGCCAACGACGGCGAGACGATCGCGGCGACGCTGATCTCGCTCGGCGCGACTGTCGTCACGGCCAACCTGAGAGCCGACGCGACGCTCGCCAACCTCGACGCGGCGATCAACGGCGTCTCGACGGCGCGCGCGTCGTTCGGTGCGGTGCAGAACCGTCTCGAGCACACCTACAACAACCTGTCGGTGTACCAGGAGAACCTGTCGGCGTCCGAGTCGCGCATCCGTGACGTGGACATGGCCGCTGAGATGGTCAACTTCACCAAGAACAACATCCTGCAGCAGGCCGGCACGAGCATGCTCGCGCAGGCGCAGCAGGCGCCGCAGGCCGTCCTCTCGCTCCTGCGCTAGGACCCACCACATTCGCCCCTAGGGGCGTCACATACGGCTCCATCGAGGGACCGACCAACAAGGAGGCGAGCGGCTCTGGCTGCTCGCCTCCTTTTGTCGTTCAGAGGTTGATACGCCAACTCTGGCTGCGCGGCTGCAACAAGATCGAACGCGTCCGATCACCAGGGGTGAACAGGACGACATGGAGTCGTCCGGGACCGATCAAGGAGATCCAAGTGTCCCTTCGTATCAACACGAACGTCGAGGCGTTCAACGCTCACCGTAACCTCGAGCACACGAGCGGCAAG
>NZ_JAWSTH010000097.1:0-24244 GCF_033542075.1 Conexibacter stalactiti | reverse complement strand
GGTCGCGCGGGCGGCGGTCGCACGCGCGGCGCCGCGGCGAGACGCGGCGCCACTGCAGCGCGTGCCGCGCGGCACGCCCGAGCGGACGCGCAACCTCGTGCTCGTGCTGGGCAGCTCGCACCCGACGCGAGCAGGCGTCTGGGTGCGCGTGCGGCTGCCCGGCGTGCGCGGCCGCAGCGGCTGGCTGCCGCGGGCGACGCTCGGCGGCTACACACTTGTGCGCACGCGGCTGGTCGTCGACCGGCGGCGGCTGCGCGCGACGCTCTACCGCGGTCGGCGCCCGATCTTCTCCGCGCCCGTGGGCATCGGGCGCCCGGGCGCGCCGACGCCGGCGGGGCGCTTCTACGTGCGCGACAAGCTGACGCGCTATCGCAGCAGCACGTACGGACCGCTCGCGTTCGGCACGAGCGCGCGCGCTCCCGGCGTCACCGACTGGCCGGCGGGCGGCTTCGTCGGCATCCACGGGACGGACCGTCCCGACCTGGTGCCCGGCCGCGTCTCGCACGGCTGCATCCGCCTGCGCAACGCCGACGTCGTGCGGCTCGGCCGGCTGCTGCCGGTCGGCACGCCGCTGCGGATCCGCTGATGCGCGCCTTCCGCCGTATCGTCGTCGCGCTCCTGCTCGGCGGTCTGCTGCTCGCGGCCGCGCCCGCGTACTCGCAGTCCCCGCCGCGCGGCGACAGCGACCTGACCGAGCGCTACCCGCTCGGCGATCGCACGCTCGCTCAGCCGGCGCCGCAGCCGTCGCGCGAACCGGTCGGGACCTCGCGCTCCGAGACGCCGTTCGACACCGGCTCCGAGCCGTGGCCGCCGCTGCTCGTGCTCGTCGCCGTTCCGTTCGCCGTCGCCGCCGTCGGGCTGGTGCTGCGGTCGCTCAGCCTGGACGCCGTCACCCGCACCCAGCCGCGGCGTCGTCGTCGCGTCGGCCCGACGACCTACCGGCTCGCGCGGCTGCTCGGCTTCCGCTACTCCGCGTGGCGCGATGCGCTCGTGCTGCGCGGCGTTGGCGAGCGCTTCGGACCGGTCCTGAAGCTGCGGGCGCGGCATGCCGGACGTGCCCGGCCGACGCGATAGACGTCAAGCGGCTCCTGACCGCTCCAGCAGGTCGTGAGCGGGACTCGAACCGTTGGCCCCCTGTTTACAAGGCGGTCGCCGGGCGGTGCGAAGCGACCGAGAACGCCGCTGCGAACGGGCGAACCGCGCGACCGAGCGGCTGTTGCGGGCGGCCCGATCGGGTGCCGATCGGGCGCGCGTCCGGGCCCAGGATCGGGACCGCCGGATCAGGCGGCCTTGCGCGCCGGCTGTGCCGGCCAGGCGATCGCCTCGCGCGGCATGCCGACGGCGACGGCGAGCACCGCGCGGGTGGCGCGGCGGGGCGAGCAGCGGGCATGCTCGATGTCGTAGATCTGGCGTGAGCTGACGCCGGCGCGGCGCGCGAGATCCTCGCGCGAGAGGCCGGCTCGTTCACGGGCTTCCCTCAGCAGCACCGCTCCATCCTAACCCGCGCGGGCGGCGCCGACGAGCGATCCGGAGCGATTCGGCGGAACCTCCGGAGAAAGCTCCGAAACGCTTGGGAGCGGCCGCCCGCCGCGCCGATGCTGCGCCGCAATGGTCCGCTCCTTCGACGGCAAGCGCCTCTCCGACGACTGGTTCCAGGTGCTCAGCGCGGCACGCCGCGCGGGCGTCAGGTTCCGGCTCAACAGCGGGCAGCGGACCCTCGCCGAACAGCAGCGCCTCTACGACCTCTGGCAGGCCGGCATCGGCAACCTCGCGGCCGTTCCGTCGGACACCGCGCCGCACATCCGGACGGGCCGACAGGACCATGCGCTCGACGTCGACGTGAACGCCGGCAACGGCGTCGCGGGACTGCGTCAGTGGCTGCGACGGCAGGGCGTCGCGACCTCCCTGACGGTCGTCGGCGAGCCGTGGCACGTCGAAGCCGACAGCGCCGACGACCTCCACGCCGTCGCTCGCCGGCTCGCCAAGCCGCTGACCGTGCTCGACCGCCTGCGCGCGCGCCCCCTGCGCCGCGGCGCCAAGTCGCCCGACGTCCGCGCGGTGCAGGTCTACCTGCGGCGCGGCGGCTGGTTCACGGGAACGCCGGCGCAGGCGGTCGGCACGTTCGGCCCCGCGCTCGGCGCGGCGGTCGAGGCGTTCCAGAAGCACGTCGGCCTGACGGTCGACGGGATCGTCGGACCGAAGACCTTCGCGGCGCTGCGGCGCCGCTACGGATGGCGCGTCTGGTCCAGACGCGGCGCGGCGAAGCCGGCGGCGGGCCCAGAGGCGCCGCCGGCGACGCTGCGGATCTCCGCGAGCGGGCTCGGCCTGATCGAGGAGTTCGAGGGCTTCTACGCGCGTCCCTACGCCGACCCGGCCGGGCACGCGACCGTCGGCTTCGGTCATCTGCTCCACCACGGCCCCGTCACCGACGCCGACCGGCGCGCGACCTGGCTCGCGGGACAGACCACGCCGGGACAGCTGACCACCGAAGAGGCGCGGACGCTGCTCCGGCAACAGCTTGCGAGCGACTACGAGCCCGCGGTGAGCGCGCTGCGCCTGCCGCTCGCGCAGCACCAGCACGACGCGCTCGTCTCGTTCGCCTACAACGTCGGCACGGGAGCACTGGCGTCCGACACCGGCATCGGCCGCGCCCTGCGCGCGCTGCGCTGGCGCGACGCCGCCGACGAATTGCTCCGCTGGGACAAGGCCGGCGATCCGCCGCGCCCGCTGCCCGGCCTCACGCGCCGCCGCCGCGCCGAGCGGTCGCTCTTCCTGACGGGGACGCGATGAGCTTCGCGCGCGCCTTCCTCGACGACCTCGTGCGGCTGAAGCTGCCGGTCACCGCGGGCGCCGTGCTCGCGACCGTGCTCGCGCTGCTGCAGCCGTTCGGGATCGACCTCGGCGGCGACGCGACGGCGAAGCTGACGGCGGCGCTCGTCGCCGTCGGCGTCCTCTCGCAGTACCTGCAGGACCGCCTCGGCGGCGTCGTCGTCAAGACCAATCCGGCGACGCTCAGCGGTCCGCCGGCGGAGGTGAGCGAGTAGCCATGGCCGCACCCGACTGGGCGCCGACGTCCGACCAGGTCGCAGCGCTGATGCACAGCCGCACGCGCGGACGCGACTCGATCGCCGCGACCGCGGCACGCGAGCAGGGCAGATTCACGGCTGACACGCGGCCGTCGGACGAGCAGGTCAGAAGCCTGATCGAGCTGGCCTGCAACGATGTCGCGGTCGCCTTCGCCGGCCGCAGCCCCTGCACGGCGACGCTGAGAGCGGCCGCCGCCACGGCGGCGGCGTACCGCACGGCGCAGCTCGTCGAGGCCTCCTACGCGCCGGAGCGGACCAACCACCTCGGGCTCGCGCACGAGATCTTCGGGACGCTCGCGGCCGACGCGATCAGAGCGGTCGCCGTCGCGATCGAGGCCGGCTGCCCGCTCGACGAGCCGGAGACGCCGTGAGCAGCCGCGCGCTCGGACCGTTCGTCACCCCGTGGTCGCTCAGAAGAGCGGCGCGCGAGCTGCTGCTCGGCCACCACCTCGGCATCTACCTCGACGAGATCGTGCGTCAGCAGACGCCGGTCGGCCACCCGGTCACGCGGATCGAGCGGCCGCTCGACGTGATCTGCCGCGAGCGCCCGCGCGCTCGCGCGGAGGAGCGGCTGCCGCTGTTGGCGGTCGGCTGCCCCGGCACGCTCGACGACATCCGCTACCGCGCCGCCGACGGCCACTACGAAGGCACGCTGAAGCTCGTCGTGCACGCGCTCACGAGCGCCGCGGACGAGCTGATCGGCGGCGAGACGGCGAGCATCCTCGCGCTCGGCGCGGCGACGCTGCTGCTGCACGAGCTGCCGCTCAGAACCGGCTTCAAGGTGCGCTGGCTCGGCGTCGTCGCCGAGTCGCCCGCGGACGACCCGGCACGCGCGCCGGCGCCGCTCGACCACCTCTCCGTGAACGTCAACGTGAGCGCCGAAGCTGAGCGCACGCTCCACGCCGAGGGTCACGTGCTGGCCGTCTCCGGCGTCCTGCTGTCGGATCTCGGCGGCCCGCTGCCGCCGGAGCTGAGAGATCCGCCGATCGAAGACCCCGCGCTCGACCTGGAGGACGGGCCGAGAGTCGAGGAGATCGCCCTGACCACCACTCCGTTCGAGGAGATCCCGTGAACGCGAGAACCGTCACGAGACGTCTCGAGAGCCCTCTGCTCGTCGAGCTGCCCGCCACCAACGCAGGAGACGCAAGCTGATGCCGCTGCCTCAAGTGATCGTGCGCCGGGGGGACCGCGGCGCCGCCCCGTTCCCGGCCGACGACGTCTCGACGCGCTTCGAGGCGGTCGTCACCGAGCGCGGCCCCGTCGGCCAGGCGGTCGAGTGCCGCTCGTTCGCGCAGGTGCGCGACCTCTTCGGCGGCCACACCTCGACCTCGACGCTGCGCGCGGTCGAGGCCTACTTCGCCGAGGGTGGCGGCCGCGCCGTGCTCTCGCGCGTCGTCGGGACCGACAGCGTCAACGCCTCGCTGAACCTGTCGGGCGCCACCACCGGCGTCGTGCTGAAGGTCAGCGCCGTCGGCTCGGGCCCGTGGTACCACGGCGTCAGAGTCAGAGTCGAGGGCAACACCGGCAACGACCGCAGAATCACGCTCACGCTGAACGACGCGCTGCTGGTCAGCGGCACGGTCTCCGACGTCGCCGGCGCGATCGCGCTGATCAACAGCTCCGGTCTCGCGACCGCCGGCGTCCCCAGAACGGACGTCGCCGCGTGGCCGCCGAGAGAGATCCCGACCGCCACAGCGCTCGCCGGCGGCGACGACGACATCACGAGCGTCTCCGCGCTGACCGCCGCCGAGATCGGCGCGGCGCTCGACGTCTTCGACGAGGACCTCGGCGCCGGCTCGGTCTGCGCCTCCGCCTGGGATGACAGAACGGTCTTCGAGGCGCTCGCCGACCACGCCGCCGCGAACAACCGCTTCGCCCGCGGCGACTTCGGCCCGAACGCCGACGTCGAGACGATGAGAACGACCGCGGAGTACATCCGCGGCAGAGCGAACGCCAGACACATCCAGCTGCTCGCCGGCTGGCTCAACGTCTCGGTCGCCGGCGTCTCGGTGCCGGTCGCGCCCTCGGGCGTGCACCTCGGCCGCGAGGCCCAGGCCGACCGCGAGAACGGCGCCGGTCCCGCGCAGCCGGCCGCCTGGACCTTCGGCGAGTACCGCACGCCGATCGGCCTCGTGCGCCCCTTCACGCGCACCGAGCGCGAGACGCTCAACTCCGCCGGCATCACCGTCATCACGCAGGACGCGCAGGGCGCGATCTACGCCGAGGACGCGATCACGGCCGTCGACGGCACGAGATACCCGCAGTACGCCGAGGTCGCCGCGATGCGCGTGACGATGGCGATCCACGCCCAGGCCAAGCAGGTCCTGCACCAGCGGGTGATGCAGACGATCGACGGCCAGGGCCACCTCGCCGCGGCGACGACCGGCGACCTCGTCGCGATCTGCGCCGACTGGTACGCGCGCGGCGCGCTCTACGGCGCCGACGCCGCCGAGGCCTTCTCCGCGAGCGTCGTCGCCGAGACCGAGGCGGGCCAGAAGCCGCGGCTCGTCGGCTACCTCGCGCTGCGGCCGTCGCCGTCTGCGCACACGGTCGAGCTGACCATCACGCAGGTCGCCCCGAGCGACACGATCTAGGAGACGCTGGAGATGGCAACCACCAATCAGGCCCTGACGGGCGAGTGGCAGTTCGTCGCCACGCTCACGGTCGACGGCACGCCGATCCCCAACAACTGGGACGCGATCGACGGCGGCGACACCAGCTCGCCGACCCGGCAGTATCGCCCCGGCGGCAGAATCACGCCCGAGGTGATCCCGGCGGTGAAGGTCACCGGCGACGTGATCCTCGAGCGCGCCTACCGCGGCGGCGTCGACGGCGAGCACCGCAAGACGCTCGCGAGCAAGATCGGCAAGGAGGCGGTCGTCACCGTCTTCGCGCTCGACGAGGCCCGCAACGAGATCCCGCAGACGCGCGAGACGATCAGCGGGATCCTCAAGGAGGTCACCCGCCCGGCCTTCAGATCGGAGGCCGAGGGGGTCGCGCTGTACAGAGTCGTCGTGACGCCCAAAGGCCACTGGGGCTGACGGTGCACGCCGATCCCTTCACCACGGCCGCCGAGCCGGCCGACGGGGCCGGCGAGTCAGCCGCGGCGGGCAGCACCGCCGCCGCGGCCGACTCGCCGCTGGCGCGGCTGCGGGCCGCCTTCGACGCCCGTCGTAGCGCGGCCGAGCTGTTCCTGCCGATCCCGGGCTGGGAGGGCGCGCTGGTCGCGCGCGTGACCGTGCCCGACCACGACTTCGTCAGAAGCCTCGTCGGCGCGACCGGCACGATCGACTGGATGGCCGACTTCGTCGCGGCGACGGTCACCGGCCTCTATGAGCCGGCCGGCGTCGATGACGAGGGCGAGCCGCAGCTGACGGCGCTGGAGGGCAGCTCGGGGCCGCTGCGGTTCGACACGCAGTTCGGCGCCCAGGTCGGGCTCGAGGACGTCAGCTCGGCTCGCGCCGCGGTGCAGGCGGCCTTCACGGTCGGCGGCGACGGCGGCTTCCCGGTCGTCAACGTCGTCGCGCTCGCCGAGTTCGCCAACAAGATCGACGCCTGGCTCAACGACACCTCGCGCGAGGTCGCGGAGGCGATCGTCCCGGGGCGCTGAGCCCCGGCGAGCAGAGCCATGTGGAGCTTGCGCTGGCACTCGGGCTGGACCGGATCGCCGAGCGGCTCGTCGCCGGCGATGCGCTCGAGCGCGCGTTCTGGCGCGAGCGCCTCGCCGGGGCTGATCGGTTCGCCGCAAAGCGCGATGAGCGGCTCGCGCAGCTCGTCGCACAGCGCATGTGGGGGTGAGCGATGAGCCTGTACAGAGGCCCGAGTGAGATCTGGCGCTCGACGGTCCGCGCGCTCGATGACGACGAGCAGCGGCAGCGAGGAGGGACGGCATGGGCATCCTGAGCGGCGTCGGCAGACTGCTCAACAAGGCCGTCGACGGGGCCGAGGACCTCGGCCGGGACGCGCTGCAGGCCGGCGAGCAGATCCTCGACCGCGTCGTCGACGGCCTGTCGGGGGCGGCGGCCTCCGCGGGCTCGTCGTCGGTCGGTTCGACCGGGTCGGCAGGCGGCAGCACGTGGTCGGGCGGCCCCTCGGGGGCCGGGACGTCGAAGGGACTGCCGATCCCCAGCATGCGGCCGCGTCCGCAGACCTCGCGTGGACTCGCGGTGTCGAGATTCTTCAGCGGGCTGCCGACGTCGAAGGGGCTGAGCGCGCGCACGCCGAGCTCGAAGGGCCTGCCGATCCCCAGCATGCGCCCGAGAGCGGAGAACGTCGCGCTCGCCAAGGCGATGATGCGGGTCAACAACGTCGTTGCAGCCACCAACCGCGTCAGCGGCGCGATGACCAGAGCCGCGGCCCACATCGAGAAGACGAAGAAGCCCTCGCTCTTCGAGCGCGCCGGTTCCTTCGCGATGGACCTGAACCCGGCGGCGGGCGGCCTCTCCATGGGCCGCTACGCGTTCGACGTCGTCCGCGGCGAGGCCAGCTTGAGCGACGCGCCGCGCGAGATGATCAAGGCCGGCATCAAGAGCAACCCGATCCTGCGCCCGCTCGCCACGGCGGGTGACGCGTACTTCGACGAGGGCGACCCGCTCGGGATCCTCCCGGTGGCGAGGACGGCGGCGCACGTCGGCGCCATCACCGGAGGCCTGCGAGCGCTCGGCGTGCCGATCTCCGATAAGTGGGCGAGCCGGTTGGCGTTCGTCGACGTCACCACGGTCCTCGGCTCCGGCGTGCTGGCGGCGAGAAGCACGCACGACTACGTGCACCACAGAGGCAGTTTCGGGGCGATGGCGAGCCAGACGGCCGGGTTCGGACTCGGGGCCGCCGGCATCGCGCTCCCGTTCATGCGCGGCGCCGGCGCGTTCAGCAAGCTCGGCAGCGGGCGGCTCGCGGCTCGCGGGATAGAGGCGGAGGAGATCCCGGAGGACGCGGTCCAGGTCATATCGAGCGGCAAGGACCTGCTCGAGTACGGGTCGCAGATCAGACCGGGCGGCGAGGACGAGTCGAGCAGAACGGGCGGGTATGCCCGTGGCGGTCGCGTGCTGCGGGCCGAGACGGCGCTCGTCGGCGAGCGCGGTCCCGAGATCGTGCAGTTGCCGGCGGGCTCGAACGTGATCCCGGCCCATCGCTCGCGCGAGCTGCTGGAGCTGGCCGGCGCCGGAGCGGAGTCCGCCCGCGCGGTGGCCGCTCCGCGGCAGCTCTACGTCCACCAGTACCTCGACGGCCGCGAGGTCGGGCTCGCGACCGTCCGCGACCTCGACGATGACGAGCAGTGGGATCGAGGAGGTGGGAGATGGGCCTCCTCGATGGTCTGAGCAGACTCGCCAACAAAGCCGTCGACGAGGCCGAGGAGCTCGGCCGGGACGTCGTGCAGGCCGGGGAACGGGTGGTCAAGCGCGTCGTCGAAGGCATGTCGTCGGCGGCCTCGGCCGGCTCCACGTCGGTCGGGTCGACCTGGTCGGGAGGCAACAGCTCGTGGTCGGGCGGCCCCGCGGGGCCGGGAACGTCGAAGGGGCTGCCGATCCCCAGCATGCGGCCGCGTCCGCAGACCTCGCGCGGACTCGCGGTGTCGAGATTCTTCAGCGCACTGCCGACGTCGAAGGGGCTGCTGATCCCGAGCATGGCGCCGCGCGTGCCGAGCTCGAAGGGCCTGCCGATCCCCAGCATGGTGCCGGTCGTGCCGACCTCGAAGGGGCTGCCGATCCTCAGCATGCGCCCGAGAGCGGAGAACATCGCCGTCGCGAAGGCCGTCATGCGCGCCAACCGCATCGCGGCGGCCACCAGTCGCCTTGGCGGCGCGATGACGAACGCCGCGGGGAAGATCGACACCGGCCGGGACTGGGGGATAGTCGGTGACGTCGCCGGCGGCATCGGCAGCGGCCTCAAGTGGACCGGCAACGCGGCGTGGGACGCCGGCGGCTACGGCCTGAGAGCGGCGACCGGCACCAGCCGGGTGCTCGACGTCCCAGGGTCGATGGCCGCCAACGTCGCCTATCTCGCGACGACGCCGAAGTCGATGTTCACGCCGTTCGCGTACGTGAACAACAACCTCGGCGATCCGATGGGCCTCGACGCCAAGATGCAGTTCGTCAACGACGTCGCGACGGCGGGCGGGCTGCTCAGACGGTTCGACTTCGGCCCGGACGCGGTGCTCGCCGGCCGTCTCTTCAGACGCGCCGACGCGATCGGCAACGCGACCTCCGTCTACAAGCTCGACCGCGACACGTACAAGTTCTGGCACAGACAGGGAAGCGATGCCGAGGACGTCGCGATGGGGTGGGTCGGCCTCATGCCCGGCATCGGCGAGGCGACGAGCGTGCTCGACCTGTGGGCGCGCTCGCGCAAGCCGTGGGAGATCGCGGGTCCGCGCATGGAGTACGACTCGTTCCTCGACATGCTGCGCGGCAAGGGCCGGCTCGTGACGCGCGCCGGCGGCGGCCGCGTCGGCCACGGCGAGACGACGCTGGTCGGCGAGCGCGGCCCGGAGATCGTGCGGCTGCCGACCGGCGCCGACACCGCGGCGCGGCGCTCGCGCGGCTCGCTCGGGCAGCCCGGGGCCGGCGGCTCCGCACGCCAGCAGGCGCGCCGCGACATGCACATCCACCAGCAGCTGGACGGACGCGAGATCGCGCGCTCGACGGTCCGCAACCTCGACGACGACGAGCAGTGGGGACGGCGATGAGCGAGATAGTGGACTTCGAGATCGGCCCCGGGCTCGGTCAGACCCTGTCGCGCGAGCTGAGACCGAGAAGAGGCCGCAAGCCGCAGAAGCCGAGACAGAAGCCGGAGGAGAAGAAGAGACGCAACAGCCCCGGCGTCGGCAGAATCGCGCTCGTCAGCACCGAGGAGAGAATGACGCTGCGGGCGCGCCTGGACGACGGCTACCCGCTCTTCTTCGGCGGCTACGGCGGCTGGGAGGACGAGCCGCGGCCCGGGCAGGTCTCGGCGACCGTCTTCCGCGGCGCCTCCGCGCCGCAGCTGAAGCTGAAGCTGATACTCGGCGACTGGGACCTCGATCTCACCGACAGCAAGAGAGACAAGAACTGGGTGACCGGCTGCGAGCGGGCGATGCACATGCTCGACCACTTCGCGCGGCTCCCGGTCGACGCGCCGCGGCAGGAGCGCCCGACGCTGCTGCGGATCCGCGGCCACGTCCCGCACTTCAACCGCCGCTGGTTCGTGCAGGAGATCGAGTGGGGCGAGGTCGACCTCCTGCGCGGCACGCGCGTGCGCGCCTTCGCGACGGTGACGCTGAGAATGCACGTGCCGGTCGAGCTGCTCAAGCGCAGAGACCGGATCGCGCGGCGGACGAAGCCCCACACCGTCAAGGAGGGCGAGGACCTCACCAAGATCGTCGCCAGAGAGGTCGCCAACGGCAAGGCCGAGATCGCTCCGGCGCGCACCTTCGTGATCGAGCTGAACAGACTCGACCGCAGCGCCAGACTGAAGAAGGGCCAGAGAATCAAGCTGCCCGTCGGCAGCTGGTGGAAGACCGCGCTCAACGAGAGCCGCGCCAACCGCGCGGCGAGCCAGGCGGCGAGCAGCCTCGCCGCGGCCGTGGCCGCGGCGGCCACCGACCTGGCAGCGAGATTGGGCAGATGAGCGCCTTCACGCTCCCGCGCGACGCACGCGCGCTCGACGGTGACATCCGCCTCGACGGCAAGGGCGTCGACCTGCTCGTCGGCGACGGCCTCGTCAGTTTCGAGGAGGAGCTGAGCCTCGTCGGCTCCTCGGTCGTGCGGATCGGCGTGATCGATCCCGAGCGGCTGCTCGTCGACTCGGGCCTGTTCGCGCCGAGAGCCGACGACGACGAGCGGCTCGAGCGCGACGTCGTGCTCGAGCTCGACGGGGTCGTCTACTGGCTGCGCGCGATCGCGAAGCGCGACGACCGCTTCATGCTGACGTTCGAGGACCGCACCGTCTGCAGACTGCGCGACAAGGGCAAGGTGCTGCTCGCCGACTCGAGCGCGACCGACCACCGCACGTTCGTCAGAAGACTGTGCAAGCGGGCCGGCATCGACGAGCTGGTGCTCGAGGAGCCGGGCGAGCGCGAGCGCAGAGCGCGCGGTTCGCTGAAGGGCACCTCGAGAGGCAAGCGCGCCAGCGAGCTGGCCGAGGCCGACGAGCGCCGCGCCGAGGGGATCGACGGCGACGAGCGGCTGAGAGTGAAGTCGGCGTGGGCGACGAGAGCGCAGCTCGACGTCGCCTCGCGGCTGTTGTCGGTCGCGCGCGAGCTGCGCGCCACCGACAAGGCGATGCGGGCGCTCATCGTCGCGGCGATCGAGGAGTCGGCGCTCAGAAACGATCCGAGAGCGGACGGCCGCGGCGGTCTCGGCGCGCTCGGCGCCGTCCCCAACCGCTCGCGCAGCCACGCCGGCAGATTCCTCAGACGGGGCGCGACCGACGTCAAGTTCAGCGCCGAGGCGTTCCTGCGCGACCCCGGCTTCGCCGGCCAGGGCGGCGCGATGAGAGCGGACCGCGCCCATCCCGGCTGGAGCGCCGGCGAGCTCGCGCACGCCGTGCTCAGACGGGGCCGCCCGGCCACCTACGACCGCTGGGAGCAGCAGGCGCGCGAGATCGTCGAGGCATTCCTCAGCGACGAGCCCGACGAGGACGACGACGGCCGCACGATCCAGACGCTGGCCGTGATCAGAGGCGAGACCTACTGGGACGCGGCCGTGCGGATCGGCGACCAGAACGACTTCGTCTTCTTCGTCGCAGCCAACAAGGCCTACTACCTGCCGCAGAGAACGCTGCGCACCAGCCGCCCGCGGATGCGGATCGGCGAGCTGACGCCCGGCATCCACACGATCGACTGGGAGTGGGCGCCGCACAAGCGGATGCGGCGGATCGAGGTCACCTGCGACGCCGTCATGTGGAGAGTCCCGCCGGGCGCGATCGTCGTGCTCGAGGACGACTGCGGGCCGGCCGCGGGCCGCTGGCTGGTCGGCGAGTACCGCCGCTCGCGCTTCCACGACACCGCCGTCGTGACGCTCCTGAGAACGCGCAAGAGAACCAAGAGAGACGACGAGAGAGACGAGACATGAGCGCGCTCCGTCGCAGACAGCCCGCCGCCGAGCCGGTCGCCTACGAGGCGCGCGTCTCCAACCCCGACCCCGACGAGCTGACCGTCACGATCGACGACTTCGACGGCGCCGAGCTGGCGCGCCACGGCTGGCCGGTCGTCTCGTGGCCGCGCAGCGGCGCGGCGGTGCCGGCGCGCGGCGATCGCTGCCTCGTCGTGATGTCGGAGGTCGGCCGCGCCTGGGTGGTCGCGGGCGAGTGGACCGGGCCGGCGCAGAACTGGATCACGCTTGAGCCGACGTCGGGGAGCAATTGGAGCGCGTACAACAGAGCCGTCAATCCGGTCGGTTATGCCAAGTCGTCGGACGGTTGGGTCACCTTGCGCGGCCTGCTCACACCGGCCGCGACGCCCGGCTCCGGGACCGACATCCCCGGCATGAGACTGCCGCCGGGCTTCTGTCCCGCGACTCGGCGCAGCTTCCCGGTGGCGGCCGGAGGCCTCGTCGGACGCATCACCGTCCGCCCGGACGGTCAGCTGATGGTCGGAGAGTCCCCGTCGAACCCGGCCACCCCTGCGATCTGGACGCTCGACGGCATCGGCTACTGGGCGGAGGACTGAACGAGATGATCGAGATCCCACACCTTTCCCTGCCGCTGCGTCTCACGCACGACGGCTTCGCGACGGTCGAGCAGGACTCTGCGCAGCACGTCGCCGAATGTGTCGAGGCGGCCGCCCGCACCGAGCTCGGCTGGCGGATCGAGGCGCCGGAGTTCGGCGTCCCCTCCTTCGTGATGGCGGCCGGCGGCGTCGACGTCGAGGAGCTGCGCGAGGCGCTCGTCACCTCCGAGCCGCGCGCCGAGATCGTCGCCGAGCTGATCGAGGAGCTCGACGAGCTGCGCGCCGAGAGCATTCGCATCCTGATCGAGGAGGAGTACTGACGTGGCCGTGATCCGACCCGAGATCGAGACCGACCCGGCGGAGCTGGAGCAGGTCGCGATCGACTACCTGCAGGAGGCCGTTCCGGGCTGGGAGCCGGCCGACGGCGACCTGATGACGTGGCTGATCGCCGCGCACGCGCGGATGGTCGCGGAGGAGCGCGACATCGCCGCCGACGTCCCGCTCGAGCAGATCCTGCGGCCGCTCGGCGAGCAGGTCCACCTCGTCGCGCCGAAGCTGGCGCTGCCGGCGACGGTCGACGCGGTCGTGACGATGCGCGACCAGGCCGGCTACACGGTGCCGCAGGGCACCGAGGTGCTCGTCCGGACCGCCGGCGACGACGGCGTGACGATGGTCGTCGTGAGAGCGGTGACGTTGGAGCCCAACAGAGGGCTCACCGTGCCGATCGAGCTGCAGGCCGCGCCCGGCAGAGAGGGCAGCGCCGGCAACGGGCTCGACGACAGAGCGACGGTCGTGCCGATCCGCCAGCTCGAGTTCATCGGAGGCATCGCGATCGCGCAGGGGGCCGTCTCGGCCAACGGCCGCGACGCCGAGACCGACGAGGAGTACCTGCAGCGGCTCGTCGACACGCTCGCGCTCTCCTCGCCGACGCCGATCCTGCCCGAGGACTTCGCCGCGATCGCGCGCCAGGTCGACGGCGTCGAGCGGGCGCTCGCGCTCAACCTGCTGCACGTCAGACCGCAGATCATCACGCTCACCGGCAGCTCGTTCAGAGGGTCGCTGTGGGACAACACCACCGAGATCCCGCTCGACTACGGCAACCCCGTCGGGCCGGGCGAGGTCCCGGTGCCGCCGGCGACCGCGATCAGAAACGGCCTGCAGAACAAGGGCTACGACGTCGAGGTGACCGGCGGGCCGAGCGTCTTCACCCTCACCTTGATCGGCAGACCGGTCTACGGTCCGTGGAGAGTCACGTCGGGCGGCCCGGCGGTCGCCGTCGTGCAGGCGACCAGCTTCCAGACGCCGGTCGAGCGCACGATCGCGGTCGCGGTCGTCGACGATGAGGGCGCCTCGCCGCCGCCGTCGGTGCGACAGACGGTGCGCGCGGCGCTCGAGTCGCTGCGCGAGGTCAACTGGACGGTCTCGGTGATCGAGCCGGAGTACACCGACATCACGGTCCAGTTCAGAGCGGTCACGTGGCCGGGCTACGAGCCCGAACCGGTCCGCCTGGCGGCGGTCGACGCGGTCGTGGACTACCTCTCGGCGAAGAACTGGGGCCGCGGGCGGGACGGTTGGGAGGATGGCGACGTCACGTGGGTCGACGAGCCGTTCGTCCGCTATCTCGAGATCGCGCAGGTGCTCAACGAGGTGCCCGGCCTCCGCTACGTCGAGAGCGTGAGAATCGCGAAGGGCTCGGACACGGCGACGATGGCCGACGTGCAGCTGGTCGGCCGCGCGCGGCTGCCGCGCACCGCGAGAGAGAGCATCACCGGCACGGTCATCGAGGGCTGAGCGATGGCGATCTACAACAGAGGCGTGCCGGTCAGAGTCATCGACGACGGCGTCGCGGTCACGCTCACCGCCGAGCGCCTCGCGGCCGACGTCGTCGAGCAGGTCGGCGGCGCCAGCGCGATCACGGGACCGCCCGGGCCGACCGGCGAGGCCGGCGCGCCCGGCGCCGGGGTTCCGGCCGGCGGCGTCCCGGGCCAGCTGCTGGCGAAGAGCGGCAGCGCCGACTACGCGACCGGCTGGGTCGCCGCGCCGGCGGCCGGCGGCGCCGCCGCGACCGCGGCGCTGCGCAGACTCGGCAGCGGCAGCGGCGAGGCGGCCGCCGGTGAGAGAGCGGCCGGCTTCGCCGTCAGCGGCGCGACGCGGCCGAGCGGCTACGCGGTCGTGATCTGGACCGGCGGCAGCCCGCCGGCGGGCGCGGTCGCCGGCGACATCTGGATCAGAACGAGCTGAGGTGGACGATGGCGAGACTGCGACTCGAGGCTGACCTGATCTTCGACGACGGCGACCCGGCGGCACAGCAGACCTACGACGCGCTCGTCGCGCTGGCGCCGGCGCTGCGGACGATCCCCGGCGCCAGAGGCGTCACGCCCAGCCGCGTCGCGCTGCACCTCTGCCACCACGACGAGGAGGACGGCGGCGCCTGCGAGCCGCTGTCGGCGTGGGAGGTCGGCTAGATGCGCGTCCGCAACTTCGACGGGACCGACGACTGGATCACCTGCGAGCCGGGCAGCGCCGACATCACCGGCGCCTGGTCGATGGCGCTGCTGGTGCGGCCGAGAACGATCGCGTACCGCGTCCTCTACCAGGGCCACACCAGCTCGGGAGGCTCGGCCGGCTACGGCTTCGAGCAGCGCGTCAACGGCGAGATCCTGCTCTACTCGACTGGCTTCGGCGAGCGCCTCTCGCCGGTGGGCTACCTCGTCGCGGGGAGATGGCGCCTGGTCGCGACGACGAAGGCGTCGGGGGCGGTCGCGCCGCACTTCTACAGCTACGACTTCGCGACCGGGACCTGGCTCGATGCCGCCAGCACGTCGACGATCGGGAACCCGACCGCGCTCGGCGTCGGCGGCAGCGTCATCTTCGGCAGATGGGAGCACAACTGGCGCTACGACGGCCAGATCGCCGCGGCGGCCGTGTGGGACGAGGCGCTGAGCTTCGCGAGCGTGAGAGCGCTCGCGGCGGCGCCGGCGCTGGTCGACTGGGCGAGCGTCTCCAGCCCCAACGCGCTGTGGCTGTTCGACAGAGGGCCGGAGAGTCCGCTGCAGGACCTCGTCGGCGGCGCCGACGAGCGCGCGGGGGCGAGCCAGGGCACCAACGCGGTGCTGGTCGACGACGTCCCGATCCCGTACCGGCGCGCGACCGCCGCCGTGTACGCCGGCGGCAGCTGGAGCGACCGAGAACTGAACGTCCACAACGGAGCCGGCTGGGTGCCCCCGGCCGAGGCGGAGATGCGCTGATGGAGAACGGCGACCTGATCCTGACGTTGGAGTTCGACGACTCGAGACCGCCGGAGATGGGCTCGTGCGGCGCCGAGCTGTACGCGGCGCTGGCACCGCTGGCGTACGACGACGCCGCGAACGGCTGGCCGCTGGCGCACCTCTGCGAGGCGCTCGGCCGGATGCGCCAGCCGGTCTCCGACATGGTGCGCGCCTGGGAGGAGACGGTCAGACCGAACCCGCTCGATCCCGACTATGCGCAGGTCGTGACGCGCTCGGGCTGGACGAGAGCGACGCACGTCGACGCCGCCCCCGGCGCGGCGGCGGCCATCGGCGGCGGCTTCGACATGCTGCCGTTCCTCGGGCAGCTCGTCGGCGTGCGCGGCATCGAGGGGCTCAACGACAGCGACCGCCGCGCCGCGATCCGCGAGCGCGCCGGTTTCTCGCGCGGGCGCCCGCGCTCGATCGTCTCCTTCGCTGAGAGATTCACCGACGGCACGCCCGGCACGGTGCGGCTGCGCGAGCGCTACAACCCGGCGGTCGGCGCCGGGGTCGACGCGCCGTACCACGGCCGCGTGCTGATCCGCAGATCGCGCCTGAGCGCGCTCGAGCGCGACAACCTCGCGCTCAACCCGCGCGTGACGGGACCGCCCGGGGGGACGCTCATCCTGAGCCACAGATTGACCGGGGCGTACTTCTCGGCGGTCGCCTGCCCGTGGCACGCCGGCGCCAGCATGTGCCATCGCGTCGTCGGCATCGCGGAGACGCCGCTCACCGGCGTCGCGAGAGTCGGCCTGCAGCCGGCCCAGACGGTCGTCTCGATCGTCCCCGGCGAGCTGTACACGGCCTCCTCGTACGTCACCGTGATCAGCAGCGCCGAGCCCGACGAGACGATCGGCTGGACGGTCTCGTGGCGCAACGCCGGCGGCACGGAGATCGCGACCGAGACCGGTCCGACACGGACGGCAGGGGGGCTGCTCGACGCGCGGCTCGCGGGCACGTTCAGAGCGCCCGCGAACGCGACGAGAGCGTACTTCCAGCTGTGGCACACCTCCTCCTCTCCAGGCCAGGACATCGCCTTCGAGATGACCGCGACGATGATCGAGCAGGGCGCTCGGCCGGGCACCTACGGCGACGGCGACAGCCCCGGCTGGAGATGGCTGGGAGCGCCGGGCGCCTCGCTGTCGGAGAAGCCAGGCATGACGTTGACGGAGCTGACGGAGCGGATCCGGGCGATCATCCCCGCCGGCCTCGTCTACGACCTCGTGATCACCGACGACCTCGACTACGACGACGTCGAGGAGACCCACGACAGCTACACCGACCTGATCACAGCGACCGCCAACTACTCCGACCTGCTGGAGGCGTGACCAATGCCCGCAACACCCTCGAGACGACTCGGACTCCACGCTCCCTCCGGCGGCGACCCGGCCGACGTGCCGGCCGACGTCAGGAGACTGCGCGACCAGCTCGACGAGAGCGTGCTGACCTACGCCCAGGGGACGCTCGCCGCGCGACCGGCCTCCGCGTCGGGCAAGGAGGGCCGGCAGTACTACGCGACCGACAAGGGGACGCTCTTCTACGACACCGGCTTCGGATGGGTGCCGTACGCGTGGCAGCCGGGCGACATCAGATGGACGGCCGCGCCCGGCCCGTTCCTCGGCTGGGCCAAGTGCGAGGCGAGAACGGTCCTCGACCGCGAGCTCTACGAGGCGCTCTTCAACGCGATCAGAACGACCTACGGCGCGGGCGACGGAGTGAGAACGTTCAACGTCCCCGACCTCTCTGGTCGCGCGGCGATCGGCGCCGGCAGCGGCACCGGTCTGACGACGCGTGCGCCCGGCAGCAGAGGCGGTGCTGAGAACCACACGCTCACGCTGAACGAGATCCCCTGGCACAACCACGGCATCAACGACGGGCTCCTCGGGTTCGGTCCGGCGCCGCACGACGCATCGGTCGAAGCGGGTGCCGGCGGGACCCAGAACTTCGACTTCGACTACATCTACCCGGCTCCGGCCGGTGGCGGCGCAACACACAACAACATGCCTCCGTACGTCGCGCTCCACGCCTGGATCAAGTTCTGATCCGGGCCTCAACTCGTCACTTCCAACCGGATCGGTCTGATGCCCGCTACACCGTCCCATCGTCTGAACCTCCACGCTCCGACCGGCGGCGATCCGGCCGATGTGCCGGCCGACATCGCGAGACTGCGCGACCAGCTCGACGACGTCGTGCTGGGCTACGGCCAGGGCAGACTGAGAGACCGCCCGGCGGCCGGGGTCGAGGGCCGTCAGTTCTACGCGACCGACACCGCCACGCTCTACCACGACTTCGGCGGGGGATGGGTGCCGTACGCGTGGCAGCCCGGTGACATGAGATTCTCCGCGGCTGGCTCGACGCCGCCGTCCGGCTGGCTGCTCACCGAGGGGCAGGAGCTGTACCAGGACGACTACAGTCCGCTCTTCAACGCGATCGGTCACGTCTACAGCTACGGCGTCACGCCGGGGCTGGGCAGATTCATGCTTCCGCGCGCGGTCGGTCGGGCTCTGATCGGCACCGGCGTCTCGACCGACCCGACGCTGAGAGAGATCGTGCTCGGCCAGCGAGGCGGCGAGGTCATGCACGCGCTCACCGTGGACGAGATGCCGGCCCACGCCCATTACTTCACCAAAGGTATTCAGTACACCTCGGTGCCCGTCGGGGGCCCCGATTCCTTCAACATCCCGGGAATCGGCTTCGGGGCGACGCAGAGTGCCGGCGGCAACGTTCCCCACAACAACATGCAGCCATACCTCGCGCTCAACGCCTGGATCAAGGTTTGATCCGACGAGGGTGCAAGCGCTCGTCCAACCCAGCGCAAGGGGCAGTGATGCCAGCGCTGACGATCGCGGAGATGCCTGCTCACTTCCGGCGGCGACGGCCCGCACAACAACATGCAGCCGTGCGTCGTGCTCAACGCGATCAAGTACTGAACCACACCAGCGACGCTTCAACGTCTAGGAACCGAACAGATGCCAGCGACACCGTCACCTCGTCTGAACCTTCACGCCCCCTCGGGCGGAGACCCGGCCGACGTGCCGGCCGACATCAAGAGACTGCGCGACCAGCTCGACGCAGTCGTGCTGGGGTACGACCAGGGCGACCTGACGGCGCGGCCGCTGCCAGGCGTGGAAGGGCGGATGTACTACGCGACCGACAGAGATCTCGCCTACTACGACACCGGCAGCAGATGGTCGCTGATCGGGGGTCCGACGATCACGACCTCACAGCTCGCTGACAGAGCGGTGACGTCGCGGAAGGTGGCGCTGACGTCTGCAAGCAGCGGACTGGCAAGCACCCATCATGTCGCTGTCGGGACCTGGGGCGCTCAGATGACCTCCGCGCATGACGTCTGGACGACGAACGTCTCGATCACGTTGGAGACGCAGTCCGTGGTGATCGCGACCGCGGTGTTCGACTGGAACGCTTACGTCCTCATCCAGGAGGGAACCTGGATGCAGGCCGGGCTCGCGGTCGACGGGGGGACCCACCAGCGTGTGGTGAACTTCCAGCCGGTCAGAACCCCGTTCAACGAGTACCGGGCGGCGACGCTCAGCCAGACCTACCGATTGGTGCTGCCCGCCGGCCCGCACAGCCTCATCCTGCGGGCGCACCGAAGCGCGACGACCAGCTTCGCGCCGACGCTTCAGCCGGTGTCGACCAATCTCACCGCGCTCGCGTTCTCGATCTAGCACGACGCCGACCTGCTGAAGGGCGGAAAATCAATGTTCGACGTCGCGCGGTGACCTGAAAGCGCCGCATGGCACCTCCCGATGACTACGCGGCCGCCCGCTACGAGGCGCTCAACGACCGCATCGCGCACGTCAAGGCCGGTGCCGATCACCGCGCCGAGCAGCTCGGCGAGCGGATCGACCGGCTCGACGCGAAGGTCGACGCGCGCGTGGAGAAGCTCGCCGATCAGAAGGCCGACCAGGTCGATCTCGACAAGGTCACCGGCACGCTCGACCGGGTGCTGTTCGCGATCATCGGCTTCAGCCTCACGATCGCCGCCTCGGCGGCGCTGATCGTGCTGCAGGCGCGGGGGCACGCATGAGCAGCGGCGGGGTCGCCGGCGCGCTGCGGCGCCTGTACGACGACAAGGACCGCTTCGCGGCGGTCGCGCTGGCGATCTCGTTCGTCGCGCTCGGTGCCGGGTTCGGCGCGCTCGCCTACACCGCGGCGAGCAACGCCGATCGCGCCGACGAGATCCAGCGCTCGCGCTACGAGGCGACGCTGCGCTCCTGCCGCTCGCGCAACGAGGACCGCGCGAACATAGCCGTCAGAGTTCAGCCGCGGCCGCCGTTCACGACGCGGGACCTCGAACGCGACTTCCGCCCGATCGCGCTCGACTGCGCCCGCTACGCGCGGGAGCAGGTGAGCACGCCGTAACTCAAAAGCCGTCAGTTCGTGGGCTCTCGGGCCGCCCGCGCGGGATCGGGCGCGGCGGCTGGCGCAGCACCGCAGCGGCCGCCAGCTGGCGCTCGAGCCGCTCCAGCCGCGCCTCCTGCTCGGCGACGACGGCGCGCAGTTCGGCGAGTGCGTGCGTTCCCTCACTCGCCCCTAGATAGTGGATCGCCGCCTCCCGCAGCAACCGGGCGCGCGTGATTCTGCGATGGCGAGCTTCAGCGCGAAGGCGGCGGTCGAGCTCCCGGTCGACGGTCGTTGAGATGCGCGGCATGGCGTCACGGTACGGCGCGCGGGCGGCGGCACGTTCCGCAAACCTGGCGCCGAGCGTTTGCATGCCAGCTTGCAGCGCCCGTCCAGGCGGTGTCGTTCCCGGGGGCCGTTCGCGCACCCTCCGTTGACAGCCTTCACCGGTGAACGTTTACTCAGCGGACGCAAGCGAAGGGGATGGTTCGGCGCGCGACCAGGGGGTCGCGCGGCGGAGACGGTCGCGGGTCGCGCGTCGCCGGTCGGCGACGGGCCGCTCGCGCGCGGCCACTGGACGAGGGGATTCACGATGAAGCGGACAGGACTGACGCATGCCGAGGCGATCGCGCTGGTCGCGGTCGTGGCGGCGGTGAAGCGGGAGGCGTCGACGCTGGCGCCCGACTCGCCGGTGCGCGGCGTCCTGCTCGCTATCGGATCGAACCTCTCTCGCGCGCTCGGCGAAGACCGGCTGAGGCGGCCCGCGCCTCCTCGAGCGCGTCGAGCGTCGCTGTCCTGCCCTCGTTGAAGAGCGTCGGCGCTCTGTCGCCGGGGGCGATCTCGCCGAGGCGGCCGAAGTCGGCCCAGAACCACTCGAACGGGAGGCCGCAGCGGTCGGCGATCGCGCGCAGCTCCTCCCACGAGGCGCCGCGCAGACGGGCGCGCTTGCCCGTGATCTCGTCGATCACCGAGCCGCTCTTGCCGATCGCGTGGCCGAGCTGGTCGCGCGTCAGCTTCGCGTAGGCCTGGGCCGCGCGCACACGGCGGGCGACCTCCTCGGGGTCCGGGCGGTCGTCGACGGGCGCCATCACCGCCCAGCCTTGGCCTCACGGGACGGGATTGCAAGATCTTGTTGCAAGATCTTGTTGAAATCCCTAAGATCTTGGCCATGGCAACCGTGACACCGCTGAAGCTCGCGATCGTCGCGTCGGGCAGGAGCCAGCGCGACGTCGCCGCGGCGGTCGGGATCAGCGAGTTCAAGCTCTCGCGGATCGTGAACCGCCGCGCGCACGCCGACGAGGCGACGCGCGCCGCGATCGCGCGCGAGCTCGGCAGGACGCCGGCCGCGCTGTTCGGCGGCCCGCCCGAGCTGTTCGCCGCGGCCTAGCCGCGCCCACCCGCAAAACAGAGCGCTCCCGCGACGCGCGACGTCCGGGGGCTGGCACCCGAATTGGAGGTTCGGATGCACAGCGAGCTTCGCACCCCATCGCGGCCGGAGCAGACCGGTGCTCGATGACGTCGTCACCTTCCTGCTCTGCGTCGTGCTGCTGAGCGCCTTCGTCGCCGCCGTCGCGCTCGTCGCGGTCGCCGGCGCCGCGCTCTGCTGGGCCGTGCGCACCGCGCTGCGCCGGCGCGGCGCCGACCGGCGGCTGGAGGCGTTGCGCGAACGCCACTACGCCGAGGTGCGCGCCCGCGCCCAGCGGCCGCTCGTCGAGCTGGAGCCGGTCGAGTTCGACGGCTGGCCCCTGCTCGACGGCGAGCAGCCGGAGCCGCCGGTCGTCTTCCCGCGGCGGAGAGCGGCATGAGCCGCGATCCGCTCGTGGCCGAGCTGGTCGACCGACTCGTCGAGATCCGCTGCGCCGGCCTGCTGCGCGAGAACCGCGAGCTGCGCGAGCGGCTGGCCGTCCGTGGCGTCGCCGCGCCGGCGCCGGCGCGCTCGCCGGCGCCCGAGCCGCAGGCGCCCGACATGCCCGAGGCCTCCGGCGCGCCGCGCCCGCTCTTCCCTCGCTTCACACCGGCACCGCCGGCCCGCGCGCGCCCCCGCCTGCGCCTCGTCGCCGGCGGCGCCGAGGAACGACAGCCATGAGCGACGGACGGACGGTCTGGTGGCCGAAGGACGCCGCCTGGTGGCGGCGCGAGTGGGTCGTCGCGCTCGGCGAGGAGTTCGGCCCGGCCGGGCCCGCGGTCGTCGACTGGCTGACCTGCGAGGCGAAGGCCCAGCACGACGGCGGTCGCGTGAAGGCGGGAATCCGCTCGTGCGCGCGCGGCGCCTTCGTCGACGTCGAGACGGTCGGCGCCGTGCTGGCGCGCGCCGCCGCGCTCGGCGCGCTCGACGACTACGAGCACGCCGAGGGCCGCTTCACGGCGCGCATCTCCGGCTGGGAGCAGGACAACGAGCGCGGCCGCGCGGCCTTCCGCAAGGCGAGGCAGCGCGAGCGCGAGCAGGGGGAGGTGACCGACCGTGACACGTCACGCCCTGTCACGCCCGGTCACGGCGAGTCCGTTAAAGGACAGGAGAGGACAGGACAGGAGAAGACTGCTGACGCAGTCTCGCCGGCGCCGCCCGGCGACGGCGCCTTCGACGCCGAGGTGATCCGCCTCTGCCGCCTGCAGTCGGAGCTGGCGCGGGCCCGCACCAACCAGGCGCCCTCGTCGCGGCGACTCAGACCGACGCGCAGATGGCATGCCGAGATGGACCGCCTGCTGCGGCTCGACGGCTGGACGCCGGAGCAGGTCGAGTACGTGATCCGCTGGGTCGACCGCCACAGCTTCTGGGCGCCGAACGTGCTCTCCGCCGAGTCGCTGCGGCGCCACTTCGACCGCTTCGCGGCCGCGATCAACGCCGAGCAGAGACCGCAGCCGCCGTCGGCGTCCCACGCTCCGGCCGACAGGGGCGCGGCCCGCCGCGCCCGCGCCGCGGCCGCCTTCGCCGAGCTGGTCCGGCCCGCGGCGATCGAGGCAGAGGGGAGGGTCAGCCGTGACGTCGCGTGAGTGGCAGGTGATCGCCGTCGTGCTGGAGAACTGCTGGAAGGGCGAGTGGGACGAGGCGCGGGCGGCCGCCTACTACGTGCTGCTGGAGCCGTTCGAGGCGGCCGACGTCGAGCGCGCGCTGCACGTGCTGGTGCGCAACGGCTCGCCGTTCATCCCGGCCGTCGCGGAGATCGTCACCGCGATCGAGGCCGCCGGCCGCGTGAGCGTGCCGACCTGGCCGGAGGCGCTGCGACAGCTGCGCCGGCTCCTGCCGCGCCACTCGCGCGACCTCGAGGCCGGGCTGGAGGCGCTCGCCGCCGTCCATCCGCTGCTGGCCTCGTTCGTCGCCGAGTACGGCTGGCGGCGGCTGGCGCTGGAGCCGATCGACGATCCCGACCACGGCGGCGCCGTGCTGCGACGGCTCGAGCTGAGCTGGCGCGAGCACGTCGAGCGCCGGCAGGAGCGCGAGCGTCACGGGCTCGCGCTGGAGAGCGTCCGCCGCCGGCGGCTCGCGGGCCCGCGCAGACTCGACCCGGCGGCGCTGCTGCCGTCGCCGCCGGAGCGGTCGGCATGAGCGGCGCCGAGCACGACGCGCCGACGCCGCTCGACGTCGGCCTCGCCGCCGACGGCGAGCTGGCCGAGGCGATCGCGCGGCGGGTCGCGGAGCTGGTCGCGGCGCGCGTCGCGCCGCGACTGCTGACCGTCGAGCAGGTCGCCGAGATGTTGCAGGTGCGCAGCGAGTGGGTCTACGAGCACGCCGACGAGCTGGGCGCGCTGCGGCTCGGCGGCGGCAGACGCGGGCGGCTGCGCTTCGATGCCGAGCAGATGCGCGAGCGGCTGCGGGCCCGGCCGGCCGTCGGCGGCGCCGCACGGAGCGCGCCGGCGAGAGCGCGGCCGCGACGCGCGCC